>NZ_CP030032.1:4130000-4132500 GCF_003258315.1 Bradymonas sediminis | reverse complement strand
TAAGTGATCGCTTTAACGTTGCCCTGCGACCCGTCGTGGGGTGATTGATTAATATAAAATGATGAGCTCATCTCCAAAACTGGAGAGTTTGATCCTGGCTCAGAACGAACGCTGGCGGCGTGCTTAACACATGCAAGTCGCACGAGAAACGGGGCTTCGGCCCCCGAGTAAAGTGGCGAATGGGTGAGTAACACGTGAGTAACATGCCTTGGAGCGGGGGATAACCATCCGAAAGGGTGGCTAATACCGCATAAGACCCCACCGACTTCGGTCGGAGTGGTCAAAGCCTTCGGGCACTCCAAGATTGGCTCGCGGACCATTAGCTAGTTGGTGAGGTAACGGCTCACCAAGGCAGTGATGGATAGCTGGTCTGAGAGGACGATCAGCCACACTGGGACTGAGACACGGCCCAGACTCCTGCGGGAGGCAGCAGTGGGGAATCTTGCGCAATGGGCGAAAGCCTGACGCAGCAACGCCGCGTGTGTGAAGAAGGCTTTCGGGTCGTAAAGCACTGTCAGAAGGGAAGAACGCCCACATTGTTGGGTTTGACGGTACCTTCAAAGGAAGCACCGGCTAACTCCGTGCCAGCAGCCGCGGTAATACGGAGGGTGCAAGCGTTGTTCGGAATCATTGGGCGTAAAGCGCGCGCAGGCGGCCATTTAAGTCTGATGTGAAAGCCCGAGGCTCAACCTCGGAGGTGCATTGGAAACTGGATGGCTTGAGTCCAAGAGAGGTTAGTGGAATTCGTGGTGTAGGGGTGAAATCCGTAGATATCACGAGGAACACCAGTGGCGAAGGCGACTGACTGGATTGGTACTGACGCTGAGGCGCGAAAGCGTGGGGAGCAAACAGGATTAGATACCCTGGTAGTCCACGCCGTAAACGATGTTCACTAGTTGCTGGGTCAATTGAGATTCAGTGGCGAAGCTAACGCATTAAGTGAACCGCCTGGGGAGTACGGCCGCAAGGTTAAAACTCAAAGGAATTGACGGGGGCCCGCACAAGCGGTGGAGCATGTGGTTTAATTCGAAGCAACGCGAAGAACCTTACCTGGATTTGACATCCCGCGAATCCCTCTTAATAGAGGGAGTGCTCTTCGGAGAGCGCGGTGACAGGTGCTGCATGGCTGTCGTCAGCTCGTGTCGTGAGATGTTCGGTTAAGTCCGGCAACGAGCGCAACCCCTATCTTTAGTTGCCATCAGGTTATGCTGGGCACTCTAGAGAGACTGCCGGAGTGAATTCGGAGGAAGGTGGGGATGACGTCAAGTCCTCATGGCCCTTATATCCAGGGCTACACACGTGCTACAATGGTCGGTACAAAGGGCTGCTAACTCGCGAGAGTGTGCCAATCCCAAAAAACCGGCCTCAGTTCGGATTGCAGTCTGCAACTCGACTGCATGAAGCTGGAATCGCTAGTAATCGTGGATCAGCATGCCACGGTGAATACGTTCCCGGGCCTTGTACACACCGCCCGTCACACCATGGAAGTCGTTTGCTCCAGAAGTCGGTGACCCAACCTTTCGAGGAGGGAGCCGCCGAAGGAGTGGATGGTGACTGGGGTGAAGTCGTAACAAGGTAGCCGTAGGGGAACCTGCGGCTGGATCACCTCCTTTAAGGAGCTATATTTAGCTTCAATACGATTCGTATCTACATATGTCTCGCAACGATTGGTCCTACAAAGCGCATTTTTAGCTTTGATGGACGTGCCGTCTTGTCTGAATTTCTGTTCCGAAACACGTCTATGGACCTGTAGCTCAGTTGGTTAGAGCGCACCCCTGATAAGGGTGAGGTCGCTAGTTCGAATCTAGCCAGGTCCACTGGAGACGATAGCCTCAACTCAGCAGGTGCTACCAGCGCCGCGGATTTGAAGCAGTAAGTTTCCATGAGGCGTGGGGGATTAGCTCAGTTGGGAGAGCATCGCCTTTGCAAGGCGAGGGTCATCGGTTCGAGTCCGATATCCTCCACTGTGTTCTTTGAAAATTGTATAGGACAGTGTCTTTTGAGAAGTTTTGACTTCTGGTGTTACATTTCGCCAGAAATCGTTAAGAAACTTCGAATCAGGCATCTTCCATAGATTTCTATCTAACCAGAACAACGACCTTGAGTCGGCGGGATGGGAATATAGAAAGATATGAAATAAATCGATTAAAACTGGTCCGATGGACCCTGGAATCGAGCAAGTTTTCTAAGAAAGCTTGATCGTTTTTAAGGTCCTCGAGACATATAGAAACATCAAGCGAACTTAGTGTTCGAGGAACTCTTCGGAGTAAGTCGAACAAAAATATACTTAGATTAAGTAACAAAGGGCGTACGGTGAATGCCTAGGTGTTTGCTAGCGATGAAGGACGTGAAAGGCTGCGATAAGCAGCGGGGAGCCGCCAAATAGGCCTCGATCCGCTGATTTCCGAATGGGGCAACCCAATCTGGCGTTAAACCCAGATTATCCTTTAGATGAATACATAGTCTTTAGGAAGCGAACCCGGAGAACTGAAACATCTCA
>NZ_CP030032.1:0-95000 GCF_003258315.1 Bradymonas sediminis | reverse complement strand
CACACGGTCCATCCCGAAGGATGAACATCGTGCTCCCACTGCTTGTAGGCGTACGGTTTCAGGGTCTATTTCACTCCCCTTATAGGGGTTCTTTTCACCTTTCCCTCACGGTACTTGTGCACTATCGGTTGTTTGCGTGTATTTAGCCTTGGATGATGGTCCACCCAGCTTCCAACAGGATTTCTCGTGCCCCATTGTACTCGGGAGCGTATAACTGGAGGCAAACACATGTCGTCGACGGGGCTTTTACCCTCTATGGCCGGTCTTTCCAGTACCGTTTGACTATGCATTTACTTTGTAACTCCAGCCTGGCACCGCAATACCAGGGATATACGTCCCACAACCCTACGTGAGCAACGCCTGCGGGCTATCACACTCACGTAGTTTAGGCTCTTCCCCGTTCGCTCGCCGCTACTAAGGGAATCTCAATTGATGTCTCTTCCTCCGGGTACTGAGATGTTTCAGTTCTCCGGGTTCGCTTCCTAAAGACTATGTATTCATCTAAAGGATAATCTGGGTTTAACGCCAGATTGGGTTGCCCCATTCGGAAATCAGCGGATCGAGGCCTATTTGGCGGCTCCCCGCTGCTTATCGCAGCCTTTCACGTCCTTCATCGCTAGCAAACACCTAGGCATTCACCGTACGCCCTTTGTTACTTAATCTAAGTATATTTCTATCCAAACTCGCCCGAAGGCTCGTTTGAATACTAAGTTCGCTTGATGTTTCTATGTCTCGTTGGACCTAGTCACGATCAAGCTTTCTTAGAAAACTTGCTCGATTCCAGGGTCCATCGGACCAGTTTTAATCGATTTATTTCATATTTCTTTCATCTCTTCTCAACGCGGGCCGAGGCCGTTGTGTCGAATCGAATAAAAAATATGGAAGATGCCTGATTCGAAGTTTCTTAACGATTCCTGGCGAAATGTAACACCAGAAGTCAAAACTTCTCAAAAGACACTGTCCTATGCAATTTTCAAAGAACCTAAATCGCTACGCTTTTTCTTTACGGCGTAGAAGTTCAGACAAGACGGCACGTCCATCAAAGCTAAAAATGCGCTTTGTAGGACCAATCGTTGCGAGACATATGTAGATACGAATCGTATTGAAGCTAAATATAGCTCCTTAAAGGAGGTGATCCAGCCGCAGGTTCCCCTACGGCTACCTTGTTACGACTTCACCCCAGTCACCATCCACTCCTTCGGCGGCTCCCTCCTCGAAAGGTTGGGTCACCGACTTCTGGAGCAAACGACTTCCATGGTGTGACGGGCGGTGTGTACAAGGCCCGGGAACGTATTCACCGTGGCATGCTGATCCACGATTACTAGCGATTCCAGCTTCATGCAGTCGAGTTGCAGACTGCAATCCGAACTGAGGCCGGTTTTTTGGGATTGGCACACTCTCGCGAGTTAGCAGCCCTTTGTACCGACCATTGTAGCACGTGTGTAGCCCTGGATATAAGGGCCATGAGGACTTGACGTCATCCCCACCTTCCTCCGAATTCACTCCGGCAGTCTCTCTAGAGTGCCCAGCATAACCTGATGGCAACTAAAGATAGGGGTTGCGCTCGTTGCCGGACTTAACCGAACATCTCACGACACGAGCTGACGACAGCCATGCAGCACCTGTCACCGCGCTCTCCGAAGAGCACTCCCTCTATTAAGAGGGATTCGCGGGATGTCAAATCCAGGTAAGGTTCTTCGCGTTGCTTCGAATTAAACCACATGCTCCACCGCTTGTGCGGGCCCCCGTCAATTCCTTTGAGTTTTAACCTTGCGGCCGTACTCCCCAGGCGGTTCACTTAATGCGTTAGCTTCGCCACTGAATCTCAATTGACCCAGCAACTAGTGAACATCGTTTACGGCGTGGACTACCAGGGTATCTAATCCTGTTTGCTCCCCACGCTTTCGCGCCTCAGCGTCAGTACCAATCCAGTCAGTCGCCTTCGCCACTGGTGTTCCTCGTGATATCTACGGATTTCACCCCTACACCACGAATTCCACTAACCTCTCTTGGACTCAAGCCATCCAGTTTCCAATGCACCTCCGAGGTTGAGCCTCGGGCTTTCACATCAGACTTAAATGGCCGCCTGCGCGCGCTTTACGCCCAATGATTCCGAACAACGCTTGCACCCTCCGTATTACCGCGGCTGCTGGCACGGAGTTAGCCGGTGCTTCCTTTGAAGGTACCGTCAAACCCAACAATGTGGGCGTTCTTCCCTTCTGACAGTGCTTTACGACCCGAAAGCCTTCTTCACACACGCGGCGTTGCTGCGTCAGGCTTTCGCCCATTGCGCAAGATTCCCCACTGCTGCCTCCCGCAGGAGTCTGGGCCGTGTCTCAGTCCCAGTGTGGCTGATCGTCCTCTCAGACCAGCTATCCATCACTGCCTTGGTGAGCCGTTACCTCACCAACTAGCTAATGGTCCGCGAGCCAATCTTGGAGTGCCCGAAGGCTTTGACCACTCCGACCGAAGTCGGTGGGGTCTTATGCGGTATTAGCCACCCTTTCGGATGGTTATCCCCCGCTCCAAGGCATGTTACTCACGTGTTACTCACCCATTCGCCACTTTACTCGGGGGCCGAAGCCCCGTTTCTCGTGCGACTTGCATGTGTTAAGCACGCCGCCAGCGTTCGTTCTGAGCCAGGATCAAACTCTCCAGTTTTGGAGATGAGCTCATCATTTTATATTAATCAATCACCCCACGACGGGTCGCAGGGTAACGTTAAAGCGATCACTTATGCGTTAACACGTCTTTTCGATTCAGCAGTTCCTAAGAACCAGTGAAACGAAAGAAGAAATGATGACATTCATATGTGAACTTTGTTTGATGAACCACGTACAGGTTTTTTATCGATTGATAACCGAGCACTTTTCATCCCCGAAAGGATAAAGCGATGTGAAATTCGGGGACCTGTCAAAAGCCCCACTTTCAAACACCTTGCACTCGAGTCGTACGCGCTTCGGGCATCTACGTCCGAGCTCCCTGGCGAGTGGTAAACCACTTCGGACCGAGGAGCGCGCGTCACACGACAGAACAATTCGTCTGCACAACACATTCGCCAAACAAAGAGCACTTCTTCTTTTCAAGACGTGCCGTCTTGTCTGAACTTCTATTCCGTTTTCAAAGAGCGCTTTCCGAGTTTCGCTTTCTCGTTACCGAGAAGCTTTCTCATCAGCGAGCGGCGGAAGCTAGTTGCTTAACCTCGGCCTGTCAAGCGCCTTTTTGATTCTTTTTCGAAGTGCCGAACTTTCGCCCGGGCCCTTCTGGGCGACTTGATTTCCCGTTGACTTGCGTCAGCGGGAGGCGGGTTCTACATGCGAGCTACCAGCCTGTCAACAACCTTTTTGATTCTTTTTCGAAGCGTTTCAAAAACGTCTGAAGTGCTTCTGGTTGCTGCCCCATCGAGTCGATATTCCTCGTCGACGGGAGGCGCAACATATACGAACTGGACTTGAGGTCAAGCTAAACTTACACATAATGGGCAAGTAATTTTACGCCCTTCTTATGAGATATGGTTTATGCGCATTATAGCAGGCCGCAAGCGCGGTCAGACGTTGAAAAGCCCGGATACCTACGACATCCGCCCGACGCCGGCTCGCGTCCGAGAGTCGCTGTTCTCGATCCTCGGCGATCTTAATGGCGCGATCGTGGTCGATGGATTCGGTGGAACCGGCGCGCTCGGGTGCGAGGCGCTCAGCCGGGGGGCGGCGCATTGCTATTTTATCGAGCGAAATAACGCCTCCGCCGATATCATCGCCGAGAATATCGATCGGCTCGACGCGACCTCGGACGCTACCCTATTAAGAGGAGCGTTTACGAGCCAACTGTCGCGGATCACCCACGATCCCGATCTTTGGTTGCTCGATCCGCCCTATAGTAAAGAGATGGGAGTCGCCGCGCTGCAGGCCATGGTCAAGGCGAGCTGCGTGACCGATCAAACGATGGTCGTCCTGGAACAACAGTCCGACGAACCGCAGGTCCGCGTGGAAGGCTTCGTACTGGAAGATGAGCGGACCTACGGCTCCACCCGGCTGTCGTTTTTCCGTCGCCAGATTGCCCCGCTGGATAGTGGTGACTGAGCGCGCATATTAATGCGTTCACACGCCGCCCCCCCCTTCTTATTTGGCAGCCTCTTCTATACCATCGGCTCGCCCGTAATTCTGACACTATCTAAGACTCGAGATCTCTTATGCCCCGCATCGCGATTTACCCCGGCACCTTTGACCCGTTGACCAATGGCCACGTGAGCATTCTGAACCGTGGCCTGCGCGTTTTTGATAAAGTTATCTGCGCGCTGGCGGTTAATATTCGCAAAACGCCGCTGTTCACCGTGGAAGAGCGCGCGGAATTGATTAAAATGTCCTTCCCCGACGATCGGGTGGAGGTCGATACCTTCGACGGGTTGTTGGTGGAATACGCGCGCAGCCGCAATGTTCCAGTGATCCTGCGCGGGCTTCGGGCGATCAGCGATTTCGAATACGAATTGCAGATGGCCAATATGAACCGCAAGCTCGACGATGAGATCGACACCGTCTTCATGATGACCGAGGAGAGCGACTTCTACGTGAGCTCGAGCCTGGTCAAGGAAGTCGCGCGATTCGGGGGCAAGCTTGAGGGCGTGGTCCCGGCGCATGTCGAACAGAAGCTGATCGAGAAATTTTCCAAATAATAGTGATCCCCCATATTGCGACCCGCCTCGATGTTGGCGGGTTGGCCGAAGGAGCCATGAATTGATCAAATTATCCGCACGAATTAACCGCGTTGAGCCCTCCCCGACCCTCGCCATCTCGGCGCGCGCCAAGAAGATGGTCGCCAACGGCATCGACGTCATCAGCTTTAGCGCGGGTGAGCCCGACTTCAACACGCCCGGGCCGATCCTCGAGGCGGCGAAGCAGGCGTTGGATGAGGGGAAGACAAAATATGTGCCGACCCCGGGTGTCCCCGCGCTGCGCGCGGCGATCGCCCAGGACTATAAGAAGCGCGGTCGCACGGTGGACGCGTCGCAGGTGGTCGTGACGGTCGGCGGCAAGCAGGCGTTGTATAACGCGACCCAGGCGCTCTTTGAGGAAGGCGACAAGGTCGTGATCCCCGCGCCCTATTGGGTCAGCTACCCGGCGCAGGTGAAGTTGGCGGGCGCCGAGCCGGTGACCGTGGAGACCGACGCCTCCGCCGACTTCAAGGTCACGCCCGACCAGCTCGCCGAGCAGCTCAAAGACCCGGCGGTTCGTGGCGTGGTCTTGTGTTCGCCGTCCAACCCGACCGGCGCGTGTTATTCGGCTGAGGAGCTGCGGGCGCTCGGAGAAGTCCTGAAGACCCGCGATGATGTCGTGATCTTCTTCGACGCGATCTATGACCGCCTCTATTATAGCGGGGATATCGCGCCGGATCTGGTCAATGAGGTGCCCGAGCTGGCCGAGCAGACCGTCACCTTTAATGGCTTCAGCAAAACCTACGCGATGACCGGCTGGCGCCTGGGCTACGCGATCGGCCCGGTGGAGATCATCTCGGCGATGGCGAAGTTGCAGAGCCAGTCAACCTCGAACGCCACCACCTTCGCCCAATACGGCGCGATCGAGGCGCTCAAGCTCTCGGATGGGGTCCTGGAGGAGATGCGCGACATCTTCAAGACCCGCCGCGACCTTATCGTCGACGGGTTGAATGCGATCGACGGCGTCGAGTGCGCCACGCCGGCCGGCGCGTTCTATGTATTCCCCGATTTCTCGGCCCATATCGGCGAGCGCTTCGCCGACGATATGGCGCTCGCCGAGTATCTGCTCGAGACCGCGAAGGTCGCGCTGGTGCCCGGCTCCGCGTTCGGCGCCCCCGGCTTCTTGCGCATGTCCTATGCCACCGGCGACGCGCTGATCGAAGAAGGCCTCAAGCGTATTCGCGCGGCCCTCGCCTCGGCCTGACCCTTCGCCAGAAGCTGCGCATAAAAAAGCCGGCGCGCCCATCATCTGATTGGGCGCGCCGGCTTTTTTGGGTCAGAAACCTGTCGCTCTACGCTCAGCCGCAAACATTTGCGATCGGGCCCTGGAGCGCGCCGGTCTCGTCGGTCAGATTATAGGTCTGGCCGCCGGACTCATAGGTGAACGCCTTCTCGGCGGAGTTGCAGGAAGCTGCGATCGCCTGGCATTCGGGGGTGGTCTGCAGTTTGTGGACCAGTACGCATTGCTTGTCGACGCAGGCGAATTTGACATCGTTTCCGCCCTCGGGCGCGCTACCGCACTCAATCGCGGCGCCCCCCGGGCAGGTGAAGACGTCGATATTGCCGTCGCAGCTATTGTCTACGCCGTCGCAGGTCTCGGTATTATTGGGGTGAACGTTCGGATTGTTATCATCGCAATCCTCTTCGGGGAATTGGCATTTCGAGCGGTCGGCGCCGACGCCATAGCCATCCTCATCCTTGTCCTCGCAGTCCGGAGACTCGATCGGCCCGGATTTAGTCTTCACGCAGAAATTATCCGGCGAGCACTCATAGCCATCGATGCAGGCATCGTCGCTTTCGCAGGGGAAGATATCTTCTTGCTCGGTATCAAAGGCCACCGTGCAGCCGGCCGAGGCCAGGAGAACGCAGAGGCTCAAGAGGATGATTTTAATATAATGCATCAGGTGACTCGTCGGTTAAATTCAGCGTAACTCGAAGGGGCGAGCGAGGCGCTCGCCCGGCAAGGCGGGTCACGCGCTGTGTCTTTAAGTATCTCAAAAAGCGTATTGCGTATCTAGACGCTCTTAAAACTCGAACCCGGCCGACATCCCAACCCGGCCAAGGCCGACCTGCGGGGTGAAGTCGATCTTCTCGAGCAGCCCCGCGCGGCGGCGGCGGCGGCGGTCGTCGGGCTCGGCGACGTCGGAGCCGGGCTCCACGATGAAGAGGATGGCGCTGACGACGGCCATACCGGCGGAGGCGCCGTACAGAATATTTGCGGTCAGGGCGCTGTCTTCAGCGTCGCGGATCTTACGCGTGGCGCTGACCTGGCTGATGGTGAAGCCACCGTCGACCTTCGCCGCCAGGACCTCGTCCTCCAGGCTGGCAGCGTCCATGCCGAAATAGATGCCGCCGGCCAGGGCGACGACCGCGATGCCCGCGGTCGAGTAGGCCATCACGCGCTGGACCGTGCCGGTGGATGCCTCGTCAGCGTAGTTGGGCGCTGCGCGCTCCACGCGGATGCCGAAGACGTCTTTTACAGTCTTGTCGACCGAGTCGACCACGGCGCTGTAGCCCGACACGCCGCTGGCGGTGGCATATTCGACGAAGAGTTTATTGGTCACGTCGAAGAGGTCGACCGTGAGGACCAGCCCCGCCGGGGTGGATCGCAGCCGGCCCATCAGGATGCGGTCAACGCCGGCATCTTCGCCAGCACCGGCCAAGCACAGCGGCTCGGTGATGCAGCTCTCCATGCCCTCTTCGTCGAGACGATTGAGGATCTCGCTGCCGTCGAGGGGTTCGTAATTTTTGGCCGCCCCTGCGGATTCGCGCATCTTCCCTTGCAGCTCGCTGCGCTCCTGGCTGCTCATCGCGTCGGAGGGGATCATTACCACGCCCAGTCGAAACGACTGACCGTTGCCAGCTCGCAGGTCTTCGCCCACTTCGCCGGCGCCAAAGTCCATGGCTTCGTCGTCGTCGAACTCTTCTTCGACTTCCTCGACGCCAAAATCCATGACGTCGTCCTGTGCGATAGCGGAAGCTGGTGCGAGCATAAGCAAGCAGACGAGTACTAATAGGTGGATACGTGTGGAAGTAATATCGGCCATGGTTCGTACGTTCTCAGTGGTAAAAAAAACCGCCGCCTAACACCAAAATATGGGGCAGCATCGGTCATCATTTCTAATAAGAATATTTGAGGGTAACTCAGGGGCGAGGTACGTGCGTCGCCAAACCTAATCCGAGTTGTGCCTATAGCCCTATCATAGCGATACGATCTGCGCAATTTTATCGCGCGCAGGACAGGGCAGTCTCAGCGCGGCGTTTTCAATGCGGGCGAATTCGTATAAAAGCCCCTTAACTGAAGCGTAGTTGTCGCTATTCGGGCGGTCTGCTAACGTCGCCCGCGACGAGTTAGCTCATAATTTTTGGAGTGTTTCATGTTCACAAAAGTGTTGGTGGCGAACCGCGGAGAGATCGCAGTTCGAGTGATGCGCTCATTGCGCGAGATGGGAATCGCGTCGGTGGCGGTCTACTCGGAAGCCGACCGTCAGGCGTTGCATGTACGCATGGCGGACGAGGCGTATTGCGTGGGCCCGGCGGCGAGCGCAGAGAGTTATTTGCGCGCGGATAAAATCCTGCAGGTTGCCAAAGAAAGCGGCGCCCAGGCGATTCATCCGGGCTATGGTTTTTTGAGTGAAAACGCGGACTTCGCGCGTGCCTGCGACGAGGCCGGCGTGGTCTTTATCGGCCCGCGCCCCGACGCGATCATCGCGATGGGCGAGAAAACCCGCGCGCGCACGCTGATGGAGAAGGCGGGCGTACCGCTGGTCCCGGGCACCAAGGACGCGATCGAAGATGCGGCCGAAGCGCTCGAGATCTCCAAAAAGATGGGCTTTCCTGTCCTGGTCAAAGCGGCCGCCGGCGGCGGCGGAAAAGGCATGCGCCGGGTGGATAACGCCGAAGACTTTATCGCCGCTTTTGAGGGGGCACGCCGCGAGGCGCTCAGCTCCTTTGGCAACGGCGATGTATACGTCGAAAAATACGTCATCGACCCCAAGCACGTTGAGATTCAGGTGCTCGCCGACGGCCACGGCAACGTGGTGCATCTCTATGAGCGTGACTGCTCGGTGCAGCGTCGCCACCAGAAGATCATCGAGGAGACCCCCTGCACCACGCTGCACGAAGAGACCCGTCGCAAGATGGGCGAAGTGGCGGTGATGGCGGCCAAAGCCGTCGATTATATCGGCGCGGGCACGGTCGAGTTCCTGCTCGACGCGGACCAGAACTTCTATTTTCTCGAGATGAATACGCGCCTGCAGGTCGAGCATCCGATCACCGAGATGATCACCGGCCTGGACCTGGTGCGCTGGCAGGTTCGCATCGCCAACGGCGAGGCGCTTCCGTTTGACCAGAGCGGCGTGAGCCGGCGCGGCGCGTCGATCGAGTGCCGAATCTACGCCGAGGATCCCGAGAACAAATTCATGCCCTCGCCGGGCAAGATCACCTACCTGAGCGACCCCCACGGCCCCGGCGTGCGCCAGGACAGCGGAGTGTACTCGGGGGCGACGGTCAGCGTGCATTATGACCCGATGATCTCGAAATTGGTGGTGTGGGCCGAAGACCGCGACCAGGCCATCCGCCGCATGAAGCGCGCGCTCTCGGAGATGGTGGTCACGGGCATCACGACCAATATCGCCTTCCACCAGGAAGTGCTCGACCACCCCGGGTTTATCGAGGGCAAATACGACACCGAGTTCGTGCCCAAGATGATGCTGGGGCGCGAGAAGCCCGAGGAGCAATTCGAGGAGCAGGCCGAATGGGCCGCGGTCATCGCCGCGCACCGGCGTGACGAAGCGATCGCCGCAGGCGGCGCGACAGGCTCGGCCCACGCCGGCGCCGCGAGCAAGTCGACCGGATCGGGTTGGAAACAATTGGGGCGCTTTCGCGCACTTGGGAGGTATTGAGCAATGGCCACATATTTTATCAATAATGATGCAGTGGAGAGCGACGTCGCCGAGGGCGAAGAGGCCGCGCAGCCGCGCTCTTACGAGGTTAAGACCCTTGAAGATGGGCGCTACCGCCTGGTCACCCCGGACGGGCGCGAGCTCATCGTCGACGCCTACGCTCCCGAGCATGGGCGCCTGCAGATGATCGTCGAGGGCCAGAGCTACGACGCGACCGTGCGCCAGCAAGACGCCGTGCAGGCGGTGCAGGTGCGCAGTGAGTTTCACGAAGTCGAGGTGCTCAACGAGCGCCAGCGACGCATGCGCGCCGCCGGTGTCGGCTCGCGCGGGGCCGACGGTCCGGACCTCGTCAGCCCCATGGCCGGCAAGGTCGTGTCGGTGGCGTGCGCCGAGGGCGACGAAGTTGCTGAGGGCGACTGCATCATCATCGTCGAGGCGATGAAGATGGAGAATGACCTTAAGGCGCATGTCGGCGGGAATATCGCCAAGATCCACGTCGCCGAGGGCGACGCGGTCGAGGTCGGGGACGTGCTGATCAGCATCGAGTAAGGCAGTCTCCGGACCGCCGGGCGGCACGATAAAACCGGGCGAAAGCCCACTATGCGACGAGATTGCGATGAGTGAGGACAAGAAGGCAGGCCAGAAGGCGCAGGACGCGGCGAATTTTCACGCTGAGCTCGAGCAGGCCAAGGCCAAATGGGAGGCGGATATTCTGCAGCCCATTTTGGACAAATACGGCGTGCGAAAAGAAGAGTTCAAGCTGTCTGACGGCGAGCCGATCGACCTTGTTTATGGCCCCCAGGACGGCGTGGCGCCCCAGGATTATGCCGACACGCTCGGCCTGCCCGGCCAATACCCGTTCACCCGCGGCACCCAGCCGACGATGTATCGCGGCCGGCTGTGGACGATGCGCCAATACGCCGGTTTCGGCAGCGCGGCGGAGTCCAACGAGCGCTATCGCTACCTGCTTAAGCAGGGCACCACGGGGCTGTCGGTCGCCTTCGACCTGCCGACCCAGATGGGCTTTGACTCCGACTCGCCGCGCGCCGACGGCGAGATCGGCAAGGTCGGCGTGGCGATCGACACCATCGCGGATATGGAGGTCTTATTCGACCAGATCCCGCTGGACAAAGTCTCGACCTCGATGACCATCAACTCCACCGCGTCGATCCTCTTGGCGCTGTATATCGCGGTGGGCGAGAAGAAAGGCATCTCGGCCGATAAGCTGCGCGGGACCATCCAGAACGACGTGCTCAAGGAGTATATCGCGCGCGGCACCTATATTTATCCGCCGCGCCCGTCGATGCGCATCATCACCGACATCTTCGGGTTCTGCCAGAGCGACGTGCCGAATTGGAATACGATCAGTATCTCCGGCTACCATATCCGCGAGGCGGGCAGCACCGCGGCCCAGGAGCTCGGGTTTACCCTGGCCAACGGCATCGCCTACGTCGAAGCGGCGATGAAGGCCGGCCTGGACATCGACGAGTTCGCCGGGCGCCTGTCGTTCTTCTTCAACGTGCATAATAACTTCTTGGAAGAAGTCGCGAAGTTCCGGGTCGCTCGCCGCATGTGGGCGCGCCTGATCAAAGAGCGCTTCGGGGCCAAAGCCGCGCGCTCGATGCAACTTCGCTTCCATAGCCAGACCGCCGGCTCCACGCTCACCGCCCAGCAGCCGCAGGTCAACGTGGTGCGCGTCGCCCTGCAGGCGCTCGCCTCGGTGATGGGCGGCACGCAGTCGCTGCACACCAACTCCTGGGACGAGGCGCTGAGCCTGCCGGCCGAAGACGCGGTGCGCCTGGCGCTTCGCACCCAGCAGGTCATCGCCTACGAGTCGGGCGTGGCCGACTTTATCGACCCGCTGGCGGGCAGCTACGCCCTGGAGGCGATCTCGGCGCGCCTGGAAGAAAAGGCGCTCGACTATATCGCGCGCATCGACGACCTGGGCGGGGCGCCGGCGGCCATCGAGCACGGCTTCCAGCAATCCGAGATCCAGGAGGCCGCGTACCAGGCGCAGCTGCGCCAGGAGCGCGGCGAAGACGTGATCGTCGGCGTGAACCGCTTCCAGACCGAATCCGCCCCGCCCACCGGGCTCCTGCGCGTTGACGAAGAGGTCGGGCGCCTGCAGATTGAGCGGCTGCGCGAGTTCAAGGCGTCGCGCTCCATGTCACAGGTCGACGAAGCGCGCGCCGCGCTCAAAAAAGCGGCCGAGGGCAGCGACAATTTGATGCCCTATATCCTCGACGCGGTGAAAAAGAAGGTCACCCTGGGCGAGATTTCGGACACCCTTCGCGGCGTGTTTGGGGAATATGTCGAGCGCGTTGTCCTTTAATTCCCGGCTTCGCCAAAGGCGCGGCGGGAAGGATCTTCGCTGCGCAGACGCTGGATGACGCGGGGCGCACACGACGCCCACCGCCTGGGCGCCGCGCGGCGCCCTCGGCGCCATTGGGCCTTTTACGTCATCTGGGGTGCGTGCTACAGCGTGCCAGTCGCGCATGCGCGAGCCTTATGGGAGCCCCATAACACTCGAAAACTAAAATTATCCTTCGCTTCGACCCCGGCGCATACGCCGGACGAGCGAGATTTAGATTATCAATAACCGAGCGCGAACTCCGAGCCGGAGTTCGCAGTGGTTTTATCGGAGAAGTAATAGATGGCAAAAATCGACGGCGTTCGCTATCTCAACGGTCGTTTCAAAAAAGCACTCATCCTGGAGGGGCCCGACCCGTCCCTGGATGAGTATTTGCGTCAGCAGGGGATCGAGCCGGACCGGCGCGAGACCCAGGACGAAGACGAAGTCGTGGCCATCCTCAAGGAGGGCCAGCACGACCTTATCTACAAACGCAGCCGCTTTATCATCAACGAGCGGGTGCTCCAGGCGTCCGAGAACCTCGCCGCCATCATGCTCTGCTGCATCGGCGACGACTCGGTCGACAAGCAGGCCTGCGCGCGCGAAGGCGTGCTGGTGATGAACGACCCGATCAGCAACGGCTGGTCGGTGGTCGAGCTGGTGTTCGGCGAGATGATCACGATGGCCCGGCGGATCTATGATTCGGTGGACCTGTCGAATCGCCACCAGTGGAGCAAGGATAATAAGCACCGCTACGAATTGCGCGGCAAGACGCTGGCGATTATCGGGCTGGGAAATATCGGCAAGCAGATCGCACAGCTGGCCAACGCCTTCCATATGGACGTGTGCTTCTACGACTCCAACGAGGTCGCCCGCGAGGTCGGGCAGGCCCTTGGGTGGCGCTCGCTCGACAGCATCGCCCAGGCGTTCCGCGTGGCCGATATCGTCACGGTGCATGTGTCGGCCGAAGACGTGCAGGGCAACTCGAACGAGCTGCTGCTCAACTACGAGGAGCATTTCTCGCAGATGGGCAAGGACCGCGGCGAAGACGGCCCGCGCATCTTCGTCAACGCCTCGCGCGGCTTCGTGCATGACCCCAAGGACCTGGTGCGCGCGGTCGAGGAAGGCGCGATTCGCTTCGCGATGGTCGACGTGTTCCCCGACGAGCCCGGCACCAAACGCGACCCATGGCACAACCCCTACGCCGACAGCGAGCGCATCTATAGCACCCCGCATATCGGCGCCGCGACCGAGGAGGCCCAGCCGCGAATCGCCAAGCATAAGGCGACCACCACGCGCATGCTCAATTGCTACGGCACGGTGCGCGACACGGTCTTCGCCCCGGGCGTCAGCATCGGCGTCGAGATGGAGAAGCCCAAGGTGATCCTGGCGGTGGTCCATAGTGACGCGCGCGGCACCAAGAAGGCGGTCGATGACTGCATCTATGAGGCCGGGCTGAGCACCCTGCAGTCGCGCCACCGCGACTTCTCGCGCTACGGCATCGCCTACGACGTCAACGCCCTGGATTCGCCGCTGACCGAGGAGCAGCTGCACGCGCTGGTCGCCAAGGCGCGCCAGATCTCGGGGGACCCCACGGCGATCCGCTCGCTGCGGGTCATCGAGGTCGAGCAGACTGACTGTAGCGCGGAGTAAGCCGCAAGGTTTGGGATAAAATGAGAAGCGCCGCCGAGAGGCGGCGCTTTTTTTATACCCCGATGTCGAGCTTTAGCACGGCCATAAAGACCATAACCACGACCAGGATAATCACCGCGTAGCGGGTCAGGCTGGAATACGCCTGCATGCGGGTCTTAAACGCCTCGACGCTCTTCTGCTCGAAGCGGTCGGCCAGGTATTCCAGGCGCTCGTCGAGCCGCCCGGAGGCCTCGCCGATGTCGATATTCTCGAGCACCTCGGCCGGCAGCGCCCGAATCACGTAGAGCGCTTCGGCCAGGGTATGGCCGTCCTCGATCATGCGCTGGGCGGCCGGGGCGCTCTTCAAGATCCCGGGGTGGTTGGACGCCTCACTGGCAAGCTCAAGCCCCTGGTAGACGGTCATCCCGCCGGCGATCGACTGCTGCAGGTAGCGACAAAAGAGCGAGAGAGCCGACAGCCGCCCGGGCTCGCTGACAACCGGCATGCGCAGCCAGATGCGCGCGAAGAGGTCGCGCGGGGCGAAGTCGACCGGCAGGTTAAGCCAGACGTAGCTCAGAAAACCACAGACAAGGGCGAGGATCGCCGACTGGATAAGCGACTTGATCGCGATATCGGTGATTTGCTCGACGACGTTCGCTGACAACGCCATCTCGACGAAGCCCTCGCCCATCAGATTGCCGAATACGATCACGCCAAGGGCCACCAGGATCAGCGGCTCGACCATGGCCATGACGAACTCACGCTTTCGCTTGTAGCGCTTGCCGTAGATCACCGAGAGTTGGCTGAAGGTCTCGGGGAGCACGCCCTGCTCGTCGGCCACCAGGATGAGCTTGCGCGCCGACGGGTCGAGCACGCCGTAGCGGGCAAAAGCGGCCGCCAGCACATCGCCTCTTTCCAAAAGCGCCTCGCGTAGTCTATCAATTGTCTTACGATTAAAGGATTGACGCGACAGAATGTCGAGGATGCGCGAGTAGCCGATGCCGCTCTCAAGCCCGTCGGCGAAGGTCTGGCATAATTGCTCGGCCTCGGGGTCGCTCAGGTAGGTCGACCCCTCGCGAACGACCGCGTCCGATTTATCATGGTCCATGGGTACGCGCGAATTGTGAGCATCGTATGCGTGAGGGTCCGGGACCATCAATGACTCCTGAGTTGGTTTGCCTGGATCGCTGGCGGCGAAAAGGGGCGCCTCGCCTGTCCGCAATCCCCGCCGAAATTGAATATTTCGCGCGCGTCATTTGTTCGAACAGGCGGTATACCATATCGGTATCGCTCGGATAATGCATCCATACGGAACGCTTTGGTAGTCGCTTATTTTGACCGCGCGCACCCACCGCGCATTTTACTCAGCATTCACCCCCCGCGCAGGGGCGGCGCAATTGCACACCTTTTGGCGACCGGCCCGCGCTGACTCTATTGGAGGAGCGATCGATTATGTACGAAAAACAGACCAAAATGATCAGCCTGATGAAAGAGATTTTGCAGGATGATTATCTCCACCTCACCGTCCACCAATACACGCTCAATGAGAATCTCGACCAGGGCAGCGTCGACATTCACTGCCGCCTGTCGAACCAAAAAGACGAGAGCTTCGAGGTCGAGGGTGTGGGCGTGGGCGTGATCGACGCGCTCTTCGATGGCCTAAAGAAACGCATGGCCGACGACTACCCGTCGCTGAAGTCGATTCGCTTCTCGGAGTTTTCCATCGAGGGATTGGTCTCGCGTGATGATAGCCCCGACACCGCCACCAAGGCCGCGGCGGTCGCCAAGGTCGGCATCCTCAATAGCGAGGGCAACGACTTCCACTTCGAGGCCAAGGCGCCGTCGGTGAGTCGTGCGGGCATCGAGGCGACGATTATGGGGGCCGAGTATTTCGTCAATAGCGAGTGCACCTATGTGCGGCTGCACGAGATTTTGGAGCATTATCGCAGCGAGGGGCGCACCGATCTGGTCGAAAAATACACCGACCTGATGACCCGGGTGGTCCAGAATACGTCTTATAGCGAGGTGGTGGAGCGGATTCGCGAGCAGATTCGCTGAGGCGGGATGTGCGTGGCGGCGGGGCGCGTTTGCGCCCCGCCGAATCGCCCGATCAGGTGCGCGGCTTTTTGAGCTTGCTGACGAGCAATTTGTCGACCCGGCGCCCGTCCATATCCACGACCTCGAAGTGCAGGCCGATGGCCTCGAGCTCATCGCCCTCGGTAGGGATGCGCCCGAGATAATGCAGGACCAGCCCGGCCACGCTCTGGAAGTCGCCCTCCTCTTCGGCCTCCAGCGTCTTAATCCCCAGCGCATCCTTGAAGTCGTCGATGCTCGCCATGCCGCCGATGAGCCAGCTGCCGTCGCGGCGCTGGACGATCTCCGGGTGGCCGACTTCTTTCTCGTTGGGCACCTCGCCCACGATGGCCTCCAGCAGGTCAATGATCGTGACCAGCCCGGCGGTGCCGCCGTATTCGTCCACGACCAGCGCGATATGCTTTCCGGAGCGCTTAAACTCCTCCAGCGCGGTGAGCGCCGGCATCGACTCGGGCACAAAGAGCGGCTCCTGCAGGCCGCCCATCAGGTTGAACTCGTCCGACAAATTCAGCTCACCGAACAGCTTCTTGACCGAGGCCATGCCGACAATCTCGTCCTTCGATTCGTCGTAGACCGGCAGATAGGAGTGGTAGGAGTTTTTGATCTTCTCGAGGCTCTCCTCGTCGGAGTCGCGGATGTCGATCGCCTTGATCTGGGTGCGCGGGGTCATCACGTCGCTGACGTCGCGGTCGCCCAGGCGGATGATACGCTTCATCATCGCCTCTTCGGAGGGCTCCAGCGCGCCGGCGCGCGTGCCCTCTTCGATCAACAACTTGACCTCTTCCTCGGTGACGGCGCGGCGCGCGGCCCCCTTAAACCCGACGAGTCGCAGCGCGACGTGGGTCGACACCGTGAGCACGCGCACCGCGGGGCGCGCGATCAGCGCAAGCAAAAGGATGGGGCGGACCACGATCACCGCGATGCGCTCGGCGCGTGCCATGCCAAGGTTCTTGGGCGCCAATTCCCCGATGACCAGGGAGAAGTAGGTGATCGTGGTGACCACGAGCCCCAACGCGAGACCTTCGCTATAGGGGGCAAGAACCGCGATCTTCGCGATATAGACGCTCACGCCCTCGGCGAAGGCTGCACCACCAAAAGCGCCCGCCAGGACGCCGACCAGGGTGATGCCGATCTGCACCGCGGCCAGAAAATCGGAGGGGTCATCCAACAGCTCAAGCACCCGCTTGGCGCCGACGCTCCCGTCACTGGCCATCTGTCGCAGCCGCGGGCGGCGCGAGGAAACGATGGCCATCTCGGACATCGCGAGAACGCCGTTGAGCAAAATCAACACGGTTATAGCGACTATCTTCAGCGTGATCATTCAGCGGTCCTTAAAGGTCCTCAAAAAAGTAAAAGCAGTCGGCATCCAGTGATGCGGCTCTCGGGCAACCTATCAAAACAGGCCCCGGCTTATTCATTTTCGCGCCGAGTCGGTGAGCACCGGCTCGGCGGCGAGCAGGTGTAGCGCGGCGCCCGGAGCGTTTCATATCATCAGTATTTCGAAAAGACACTCTGCCTTCGATGGCACAGCCCCATCATCGAGCCCATAGCGTATCGCTCCACGCCTCGGAGCGCAAAAAAAAGCGCCCATCGGGGCTCGGGGGGCGACACGATTGCCGCGCATACCAGCCGCGCAGCGCGCTCATCAGGGTTGACTCGGTGGGCGCTCAGCCGCTCAGGTCGGAAGCAAGAGCGACGCTTCGACCTCCTCGAGCGACCATCGCTTATCCTCGCGGCACATCGCCTCGATCTGCTCGGGGGGCACCGGCCGGCTAAAGTAGAAGCCCTGCCCGAAGAGGCAGCCCAGGTCTAATAGGAAGCGCCACTGCGCCGGGGTCTCGATGCCCTCGGCAAGCGAGTTCATCTGGAAGTTGCGGGCGAGCTGGACCACGGTGGTGACGATATTGGCGTCGCGCGGGCTGCCGGGGACGCCGTCGACAAAGGAGCGGTCGATCTTCAGGGTGCGCACCGGCATATGCTTGAGGCGCTCCAGGGAGGAGTAGCCGGTGCCGAAATCGTCGATCGAGATATTCAGGCCGCGCTCGTGCATCTGCGCCATGATGGACTCGATGCTATTGGGGCCCTTCATGGTGGCGCTCTCGGTGATCTCGAGCTCGATATCCTTGGGGGAAATATTATGGCGGCTGATGGCGTCGCTGATCTTGTCGACCATGCGGTCTCGCCACAATTGACGGGTCGAGAGATTGATGGCGGCGTAGAGCTTGAGCCCCTGCTTCTGCCATTGAGCGAGTTGGCGACACACCTCGTCGAGCACCCAATCGCCGATGGGCACGATCAGACCATTCTCCTCGGCGATGGGGATGAAGACGCCCGGAGAGATCATGCCGTCTTCGGGTGACTTCCAGCGCAACAGCGCTTCGACGCCGACCATCGCGCCGGTGTTCAGGTCGATGATCGGCTGGTAATAGACGAGGAATTCGTCGCGCTCTAAGGCGTGGTGAAGCTGGGTGTTCAGCGAGAGCAAATGCTGCTGGCGGCGGGCCAGCTCGCCGGCGTAGAAGCAATAGCCGCTTCGGCCCATTTCCTTGGAGCGGTTGACCGCCCGGTGGGCGTGCTTGACCAGGGTGTCGGCGTCGTCGGCGTCGCTGGGATAGAGGCTGATACCGACGCTCAGGGTGACGAAGGACTCATTGCCCAGCAGTTTCACCGGCATCTTCATGGCGGTGAGCAACTTGTCGGCCTGAGCGCGCACGCCGTCGATTCGCTGGGCCTCATCGCCCTCGAAGTTCGTGCCATCCAGATAGATCAGATACTCATCGGCGTTGGGTCGGGCGAGCAGCGCGTCCTCGCCGTAGACTTCGCGCAGGCGCCGGGCGACCTCGACGATTAACTCGTCGCCGGCCTCGTGGCCCAGGATATCGTTGACCAGGTGGAAGCGGTCGACGTCGACATAAAACAGCGCGCCGACCGCGTTGGGGGCCGCGATCTTTTCTTCCAGCTCTTCGAGGAAGCGCACGCGGTTGGGAAGCCCGGTCATCGTGTCAAAATACGCGATATATTCCAGTCGCTCCTCGGCGCGTTTTCGATCGGTGATATTGACCATCACCCCGGCGACCGAGACTCGCTCGCCGTCTTCATCGCGGCGGACATGCCCGCGGTCTTCGAACCATAATTTGCGTTTTCGGTCGGCATGCCACAGGCGATATTCGACGATATACTCGTCCGACGTCTCGATCTGAGCGAGGATGGATTCGTGGACGCGCGCGCGGTCGGCCGGCTCGATTAATTCATGCCAGAACAGCGGGTCGGCGTCGCAGTCTTCGATGCGGACACCCAATAGGGTCTCGGCCGCCGGGCTGATATAACTGAGGTCGAAATTTGGGAAGCCCGACATATACATAATATCCGGGACCGTCTCGACCATCAGGCGGAAGCGGCGCTCGGATTTGCGGATTTCGCTGAAGAGTTCATGGCGCTGCAGGGCCACGCCGATCTGGCGGGCGATCGCCTCAACCAGGGTGATGTGGCGCTGGTCGAAGCCGTCGCAGCCCCCGCGCATCGCCAGGCTGAGGACGCCGACGCACTCCCCGGCGACCGTGATGGGGCTGGCAAGAATCGAGCTAAAACCGATATCCTCAAAATGTCGGTGGGTGAGGTCGGATTCTGGATAATTGTCGACGATGATGGAGCAGAAGTCCTGCATCACCTTGCCGGTGATTTTGCCGTCGGCGTCAAAGGGCTGACTCAGGCTTTCCTGCTCCTGGGGCGTGGCGCCGACGGTCCAGCGGTAGGCCATCAGGCCGTCGTCATTCTGCAACGCGACGCCGCCCATATCCGCGCCGGTGAGCAACATGGCGGCGTTGACCGCCTTTCGCCCCAACTTCTCGACGTCCATTTCCTGGGACAGGCTCTCGACCACGGCGCCGAGCCCTTCGACATGCTCGCGGGCTTCGGTCGCGGCGCGGAAATCCTGATAATCCCCGACAAACGCGACGATATCGCCGTGCACGCCGAGGATTGGGGCGATGCTGAGGCGAACCGGCAGCGCGCTGCCGTCCTGGGTGCAGCGCAGCACCTGGCCGTGCCAGACCCCCGCCTTCTTGGCGGCCTCAAGCACCTGGCGAGGCTGGGACTCCAGCGGCTGCCCTTCCACCGCCAAAAACTCGGTCGTCTTCCCGACAATCTCGTCGTATTCGTAGCCAAAGAGGTCGCAGAAGGCCTGATTGACCCGCAAAATCCGGTCATTGAGGTCCACGATGATGATGCCGTTGGCGACGGTCGCGGCGATCCCTTCGAGCTCGCGCTCCCGGGCGTGAAGCTCTTGCTTCCACACGCGCAGCGACGCCTGGTAGCAACGAATCACCCCAAAGAATAACCCCGCGGTGATCAAGACCACGCCGATTTCGGGCAAGAAGCGCCAGACAAAGGAGTCGGAAATATCCAAACCGACCGCCTCAATCAACGCGCGAGAGCCAAATACCCAAACGCCCATCGCCACGGCGTAGCCCACGGCAAGCGCCGCGACGGAGACATCCCGCCCGTCCGCTGGTACCTGCGCTTTGTCGGCCTGGTTCATATTGGACATCTCAAAAGGATACTCTTTTTATCTCGCATTGATGAAAAGCGCGCAAGCTCAAAAGTCGCGCCGGCGAATGCTCGGCGCTGCGAGCATGGCAGCCGCGCGGTCGGTTCACGATAGCCGTTGCGATTTGCATTGCATCGAAACATCTTTGGGGTAGCATCGCCAGCCGGCGATACCTAAGGGCGAATTTTCGCGCGCCCGAGTTCTATCGACAGAGTGCCACATTTTACCCGTTCGTCCTAGAACTCACGGCACAAAACTTATCACAACGGCCTGCATTGTACTGCACCTGCGACTTTTTTCAACTGCAACGCTTTTTTTACGATTTTCAATTGGCGCCTCCCCCACGGCTCGTGGTGGGATATGGCCAGGTCCCGTGTACCACGCCCGGAGAGCCGGGTAAAATTTTCGCGCAAAGCCCCGGCCCGGCGCGTCCAGACCGCAGAGAGCACGCGTTTAACCTCCTCATAACGACTCTTAAGCTCATGAAATCACCGCAAGACAGCGCGCCAGATAATCACAGCGGCCCCGTGACGCGCGACTATATCGGGAAACCTAGCATATCGGAGCCAGAAATGTCGGAGTGCGCCGACGCGCCGGCGGCCGGGCTCACGATCTTTCAGCACCGACGCGGCTACCGCTTCGGGCTCGACGCCCTCCTATTGGCCACGGACCTGGAGCATTGCGGCGTCGCCCCGCCGGGGGACCCGAAATCGGACTCCCCGGCGCAGTCGGCCCCGTGCGTGGTCGAGTTTGGCGCGGCCCAGGGCATCGTGTCATTGTGCGTGGCGCGCCAATACCCGCACCTTGAGGTAGTCGCGGTCGAGCGCCAGGAGGCGCTGTTCGGGCTGTTGGAGCAAAATATCGAGGCGAATCGCCTTCAGCAGCAGGTGCGCGCTCTGCGCCTTGATATTCGCGACATTCGCGCGCCCAACCGCGTCGACTCGGCCCCCGGGCTCGCCGCGCATTCGGCTGACCTTGTGCTGTGCAACCCGCCGTATTTCAAAAAGGGGGACCGCCGCCCGAGCGCGAACCCGGAGCGTGCGGCGGCGCGCCACGAGCTGCACGGCGGGCTGGGTGATTTTGTGGACGCGGCGCGCTATATCCTGAAGCAGCGCGGCCGCCTGAAGATCATCTTGCCGCCGATTCGCCTGGCGGAGCTGCTCAGCTGCATTGAGGGGAGCGACCTGGCGATGGAGACGATGCGATTTTTCCACTCGCGCGCCGACTCCGACGCCTATCTTGTCGAGTCGGTGCTGCGCCGCGGCGGCTCCCCAGATATGCGGGTGCGTGCGCCGCTATTTATCTACCAAAACGCCGACGATTATAGCGAAGAGGTCCGCCGGCGCGTCGACGGCGCGGCCGCCCTCGCCGAACCGATGGAGCCGCAGCAATGAAGGAGATGATGCGCCCAAAATACGCACAATTATTCACCGCGGCGCTCCTGGTCGCCTGCGCCGGGCTGGGCGCCTGCGCCACGCCGAGCGACCCCTCGCTCTCCCCGCAGGAGCGAGCGTTTCAGCGCGGTCAGACCACCATCCGTGCGGGCGTCAAAGACGCCTCAGAGGAGTCGGCGTCGGTCGAGGAGTTCGTGGTTCGGGCCCGCCAAAACCCCTGCCAATGCGACGCCCCTCCGGACGAGATCTATATCCACGAGCGCTGGACGCGCGTCTATTTCGAGGGAGACAAGGCGGTGCTCGGCGCCCTTAGAAAGGCGCACGCTGGCGCCGAGGAGCGCGCGCGCATCGAGACCCTATTGGTGCGCGGCGCCCTCGGCGCAAGGACGCGCCCCAGCCCGCGCGGGATCGCGTATCCGGTCTTTGAGGTACGCGCCCTGGATTAAGGCGCCAGGATATCGAGTGGATTATCGGCGAAGCGGGGCGCGGTCATCTTCGACGTCGACCCCGTATTTGCGCGCGAGGCCCTCGCCGGTCGCGTCGATCATGCGCGCGCGCACGAGCTCATCCATCGGCGCCTTATAGCGCTGAACCTGCAGGACCATCTGGGCGAGTGACTCGGGGCGGTACCCCAGGTCGGCCTCGATAAACTCGAGCACCGTGGGGGCCGAGTGCATGGCCGCCGGCGCGGTGCTCATAAAGTTATTCAGAAACCGCAGCGCTCGCCGCACGCTCCAGCCGCCGCGCGACATCACGGGCAACTCGTGGGTGAGCAGCAGCGCGTCGATCTCGAGGCGCTGCAGGCGCTCCAGGCTGATCAAATAGGGCTGCACGCCCTCCATCTTTTTGGGAATCCCGAGGGTCGAGAAGCCCCCGGCGAAGGCGGTGCGACGCGCGGCGTCATAATAGCAAAGATGGCCCGGGGCGGGGCCTGGGGTGGCGAGCACCTCGAATTCGAAGTTCCCGGCGCACACGGTGTGCGCGTTTCGAAGCGGCACAAACGGCATGCGCGCGGGCATCGGCGGGAAATACGTCTTGATGACCGCGTCGACGGCGTCGAGCTCGTCGGCCCCATAGCCAACCTCGAGGTCAACCAGGGCGCGCGCGGTGTCGCGAAAAGCGGCGCGACGCCCGGCGATCTGCGCCTCATAATGCGAGGGCTCGACCATATCTGGGCTGAACACGAAGTGATCGGCGCCCGGAATATTCGCCGCAGCCCCCAGAACTTCGATATCCCAACTGGTATAGAGCACCCGCTCGATCCCGCCGAGCCCGACCCCCAACTCGCGCAGCGCCTCGGAGAGGGCTTCGAATTGGGCGGGATGCCCGGCGTTAATGAGCGCGGGAGCGGCGCCCTCGAGCAAATAAATATGCGTCGGGGCGCTCAACAACTCGGGCAGGCCCGCCGGTTTTTTGAGGGTGATGCGGTGGATGTCGTCGGAGACGCGCTGAAGCTCGTACATGAAATTCGCGGGGGGGGGTGAGGGATTGGGCGCGGCCGCGGCGGGTTCAGGCCCGAAGGCCTGAAAACCCGCCGGCGAGCGTTATCCCTGGTAGCTAAAGCGCAATTCGTAGTCGCACAGAAAGAAGATATCGCCGTCCTCAATGCGCTTGGATTCGATACGATTGCCGCGGTACTCGATGCCGTTGGTGGAGCCGAGATCCTTGATATAATAATTGCCGTTTCGGTGGATGACCGCGCAATGCTGGCGCGAGATATTTCCGTCCCGAATGGTCAGGTCGGTCTGCTGGCTGCCGCGACCAATGATAAATTTATCATTATTGACCAGGTACCGGTTATTATTAAAGATCAGGTAGAGCGGTCCTCGGCCCGGGCCCGGCTGGGGCGCGGCGGGGGGCGCAGGCTGGGCATAGCCGCGGCCTGGCGCGGCAGGCTGCTGGTATGCGCCGGGCGGCCCCGGGGGGCCAGGACGCGGGGGCGGCGGAGGCGGCGGCGGGCCACCGGCGCCGCGCGCCGGCGCCTGGCCATAGGGCTGCGGGCCACCCTGCACCGCTGGAATATGCTGGAAGGTGCGATGATCCATCGCGCCACCGCGGGGTTGCCCCCAATTCTGGCCGGGAGCCGCAGGGGCATCAGCATACGGAGCCTGACCACCGCCTACGGGGTCGCCAGGCGCATAATCACGGCTGCGGGCATAGTGGCGCATCGACTCATTGATGAGATAATCCATCGAGCAGCCCAATTCCTGGGTCATTTGCTCGAAGAGATCCCACAAATAATCTCGGCAATAAAAGCTTCGAAGTGTTTTTCTATTCTGGTCGGTCATCGAGATATTTCCCCTTCTGTTTGCATGGGGAACAAAGCGTCTGGCAGTCCCGCCCACCCTACGCAATCAGCGTTGTCGAGTTGCTTCGTTCTTCAAAGTGGCACCCTATCACACCGCGCTAAAATATGTCTACAATTGACTTTTTGTCCAGCGTCGCCCGAAACCGGGTGTTCAAAGCCGACTGAAATCGCTCTTTTCGCTTCATCTCATAGGCAGCGGAGACCCGGGCAGAATTCGACTAGACTAATCTTGGCCGGTGTTTAGGTTGCCCCGCGCTGTTCGCTCGCCGAGCAAAACGACGAAGGCCATATGCCTTTGCCCCCATCACCGTCACCCCATTTGAGGACATCATGAAAACACTCGCCGCTGTTGCCTGGAAAGCCAAAGAACCGTTGGAAGTCATCGAAGTCGACTTGGAAGGGCCGCGCGCCGGCGAGGTGCTCATCGAAATGCACGCCACCGGCGTCTGCCATACCGACGCCTATACCCTCAGCGGCGCCGACCCGGAGGGACTCTTCCCGGCGATCCTCGGCCATGAGGGCGCCGGCGTTGTGGTCGAAGTCGGCCCGGGCGTGACCGGGCTTGAGGTCGGCGACCATGTCATCCCGCTCTACACGCCGGAGTGTCGCCAGTGTGAGTATTGCCTGAACCCGAAGACCAACCTGTGCCAGTCCATCCGCAGCACCCAGGGCGCCGGGCTGATGCCCGACGGCACATCGCGCTTTAGCCTCAACGGCAAGCCGATCTTCCATTATATGGGCACCTCCACCTTCTCGCAGTACACGGTGCTCCCGGAGATCGCGGTGGCCAAGATCCGCAAGGACGCCCCGATGGATAAGGTCTGCCTGCTGGGCTGCGGCGTGACGACCGGCATCGGCGCGGTCATCCGCACCGCCAAGGTCGAGCCCGGCTCGACGGTGGTGGTCTTCGGACTTGGCGGCATCGGCCTCAACGTGATCCAGGGGGCCAAATTGGTCGGCGCCGACATGATCGTCGGCGTGGATATCAACCCGGCCAAGGAAGCGCTGGGACGCTCGTTTGGCATGACGCATTTCGTCAATCCCAAGGATGTCGAAGGCGACCTGGTCAAACACCTGGTCGACTTCACCAACGGCGGCGCCGACTACACCTTTGAGTGCATCGGCAACGTGAACCTGATGCGCATCGCGCTTGAGTGTGCGCATAAGGGTTGGGGCGAGAGCGTGGTGATCGGGGTGGCCGGCGCGGGCGAAGAAATCTCGACGCGTCCCTTCCAATTGGTCACCGGTCGTGTGTGGAAAGGCAGCGCCTTCGGCGGCTACCGCGGCCGCACCGACGTCCCGAAGCTGGTCGATTGGTATATGGACGACAAGATCGAGATCGACTCGCAGGTGACTTACGAGTTCGGCCTCAAGGATATCAACAAAGCCTTCGATATGATGCGTGAAGGCAAGGCGATTCGAAGCGTAATCAAATTCAAATAAGCGGCTGATCGCGCGATGACACAAAAAAGAGGCGCTCCTTTCGGGGCGCCTCTTTTTTGTAACTTTTCACTTCGAGCGATGGACTCGTCGGCTTACTCAGCCGCGCTCAACGCGGCTTTGGACTTCGCGCGGGCCTTGGCCTGAAACCCCTTGCCCTCGGCCCACAGGCGCTCCTGCTCTGCCTGGGGCGGCAGCGCCCAGCCTGGCTCGTAGCCAAAGGCATCGCGGGCCGAACGCGCGCTGAAGTCCTCGCCGAGAATATCGAAGTGGTCCAGGGTCACCAGCGACGGATGCGGCACCCCGCAGGCGTTGGCTAGCTCCATAATCTCGTACTGAAGATTCAGCGCGTAGTTGGCAAAGCGCACCGACTTATGCTGCGGGTCGAGCCCGCGCATCAGCCATTTATTCTGGGTGGTGATACCCGCCGGGCATTTATTGGTCTGGCAGCGCTGCGCCTGAATGCAGCCGATGGCGAGCAGGGCCTCGCGCGCCACCGAGATCATGTCGCAGCCGAGCGCGTGGGCGAGCAGCGCGGACTGCGGGAAGCCTAACTTACCCGAGCCGACGAAGACGACATTATCGGCGATGCCGCGGATCGCGAACTCACGATAGACCCGCGGGAAGCCCGTCTTGAACGGATAGGAAACGTGGTCCGAGAACGCCAGCGGCGCCGCGCCGGTGCCGCCTTCGCCGCCGTCGATGACGATAAAGTCGACGCCGCGCTTTCCGTCGACCATCTTCTCGGCCAACTCCTGCCAGAAGTCCATCTGACCCACCGCGGATTTGATCCCCACCGGCAGGCCGGTGGCCTGCGCGATCATCTCCACAAAGTCGAGCATCTCATCGACGTTGGTAAACTCCCTATGTGAGGAGGGGCTCACACAATCGACACCCATCGGGATGCCACGGATGGCGGCGATCTCCTCGGTGATCTTTCCTGCCGGCAACACGCCGCCGTGACCGGGCTTGGCGCCCTGGCTCAATTTTATCTCAATCGCCCGCACCGGATAACGCGCGATCACCTCTTTTAACTTCTCAAGGTTAAAGCGGCCCTCCTCATCGCGGCAGCCGAAATACCCGGTGCCGATCTGCCACATGATATCGCCGCCGTGCCCGTGGTGCGGCGTCACGGAGCCCTCGCCCGAGTTGTGCATGCAGTGGGCCATCGCGGCGCCTTTGTTGAGCGCCTCGACCGCCGGCGCGCTGAGCGAACCGTAGCTCATCGCGGAAATATATATCGTGGATTCCGGGCGGAACGCTTTGGCGCGCCCGCGCGCCGCGCCCCACACCTTCGAGCAGGCGATGGTCGGCAGTTCCTCGGGGCCGCGCGGCGGCGGGCTGTGGGGAAACGCGGAGTGCTTGATGATCAGATAGTTTAGCTCGTTCTCGATCGCGTTGTCGGTGCCGAAGCCATAATAGTTATTTTCTTTTTTCGACGACGCGTAGACCCAGCTTCGCTCGTCGCGGTTGAAGGGACGCTCCTGATTGTTGTTGGTCACGATATATTGGCGCAGCTCCGGGCCAATCCCCTCAAGGATATAGCGCAGATGCCCAATCACCGGGAAATTTCGCAGGATCGTATGCTTAGACTGGACGAGATCATAGATCGCGACCAGCACGAGAAACCCCACCAGCAGACCGATGATTCCAATAAAAATTAGAGTAACCATGCTCATAGCTGTATGTCCCTGAACAATTTAACGTAGAACGAGAACGATAATGTCGTAAATCGCGTGGGTATACGCTGCAACGGCGAATCCACGTAGGTAGAATATGCCTGCCAGCATCACCCCGGCGATGAAACGGAAGAAAAAAGACCCCAACTCGAATGCATCGCCCATATTCCCGATATAATGGACGCCGCTAAATGCCAAGCTCGATATAAGAACCGCCGAAATTGCCGCCGCCCACACCGGCATCTTGATGGCGCGCGCGCCCAGCCAGAACAGCCCGCCCATCAAAAAGAGGCGGAAAACGATCTCTTCGTAGAGACCGGCGCCCACGCTCATCACCAGTTTGCTAAAGGTCCCCAGGCCGCCTACGCCCTCGCCTGCCCCGCTTGCCAAAAAGATATCCAGCCCAAAAAACTGCATCACGCCGATGACCGCGCCGCCAAAAAAGAAGGCATAGATCGTGCTCTCCAGCAGGACCTTGGGCCACAGACGCGGGTTAAACCCGCCCTTTTTGCGCATCCAGAGGACCACGCCCCCGAAGATCACCAACAGGGCCAGGTTGATCAGGAAATAATTCCAAAAGCTATGCCCGGCCAGGGCCATCAGCCCGTCGGTCATGAAGTCCACGCCGTTGCGCACCCCGCCGGTGGCCAGCAGCCCAAGCTGGTAGATCACGAACAGCGGGAAGACCAAGATGATACTGGTCGACAACTCCCGACTCTCATTGAAATAAGACTGTATGGCTTCTTTCATGGCTTTCACCCTGCGAATTTAAATGTGGCAACATGCCCGCGCTCGTCACAACCTATAAACCAACGACACCCTATAATCTATTCACCGCCCCCTCCGATTGGGGATGGGCGGATTACTCGTGGATTGGGGGCGCGCTTCGGTTTGTCATTGCTAATAGATTCGCTATAACGCAGAAGTCATGGCGTCTACTAAAAAAGAGGGTAATCTTATGTCACGAGGAAATTGGTCACGATTGTTAGACCCGCAGAAGCGCCGGTTGGCCAGCGTCTACGCGTTGCTGATGAGCGCCGGGGTCAGCCTGTGGTGCGCGTCGCCGGCGCTGGCGCAGGAAAGCGCCACAACACCAGAACGTCCACGCGACCTGATTAATTTCGACTCATTAGCGCCCTGGCAGCAGGTCCTGGTCGAATTCTTCAAGGTCACCCTCTTTGGCATCGAGCTGTGGCGCATCACCCTGGCGGTCGGGGCGCTGGCGTTTGGCTTCGTGCTGCGCAGCCACATTTTGGACCGCCTCTTCCGCCCCCTGAAGGCGCTGACCAAGCGCAGCAATACGAGCATCGACGATGTCCTGCTGGAGACCCTTCGCCGGCCACTGACCTGGGTGATTCGCATGGTCGCCTTCTATGTCGCGCTGGTGATCCTGGAGCCGGCAGACTCCCTGATGCGCGTGGCCACCCTCGGGCTGCAGACCGTGGGCACCATCATGGTCGCCTGGGTGATCTTCCACCTGGTCGACATCTTCGCGATGGCGCTGACGCGCTCCAATGGAGAGAACGGCTCGGCCTCACTGGACCGCCAGTTGGTCCCGCTGGTCATGAACGTGGTGCGCGCGGTCCTCTTCGTCTTCGTGGCGATCGCGCTGATCCAGCAGTGGGGCTACGACGTCACCAGCCTGGTGGCGGGCCTGGGCATCGGCGGCCTGGCCTTCGCCCTGGCCGCCAAACCCACCCTGTCGAATTGGTTCGGCTCCCTGATGATCTTCACCGACCGCCCCTTCAAAATCGGCGACTGGGTCAAGACCCGCCACGGCGAGGGCGTGGTCGAGGATATCGGGCTTCGCTCCACCAAGATCCGCACCTTCGCCGAGACCCTGATCACGGTGCCCAACTCCGACGTCGCCTCGATCGCCATCGAGAATTGCTCCGCGATGCCCAAGCGCCGCCTGCTCACCAGCATCGGCATCGCCTACGGCACCACTGGCGCCCAGATGGAGGAGATCATCGCCGGCATCAAGGAGCTTCTGGCGGCCGACGAGCGCATCGAGGACGACACCTGGCGGGTGCACTTCGACACCTTCGGCACCAGCTCCCTCGAGATCCTCATGCAATGCTGGATGATCTCGCCGAATTACGTCAACTTCCTGACCGTCAAACAGGAGCTTTTCCTGGAGATGATGAAGGTCGTGGAGCGCGCGGGCACCTCCTTTGCGCTTCCGACCCAGGCGATTCATATGAACGAGCGCCCCCGCGGCCCGCGTCAATTGGGCGACGCGCACCAGCCAGCCAAAGAGCCGGCGCATACAACTTCGTAATCCCGGCGCGCCCCAGAAACGCGCCAGACGCACACTACTTCTACCTCTGCGAAACGAAGGCCTTCTAAGATGCCAACAGTCAGTCGACTTTTTCTCAAATGCGGCCTGATCTATTTCGTGGCCGCGATGGCCTCGGGCGTCGCGATGGGCTGGCTCGGGCCGGCCTGGGGGGCGGTGCTGCTGCCGACCTATATCCATCTCTTTGTGGTCGGATGGATCACCCAGATCATCATCGGGGTGGCGCTGTGGCTCTTCCCCAAATGGTCCAAGGAGCAGCCGCGCGGGCGTGAGTGGCTGTCCTGGCTGGCCCTGGTGACGCTCAACCTCGGGCTGCTCCTCCGCCTGGGCACCGAGTCGATGCACGGGCTCAACCGCCTCGACCCCGCCTCCCAGAAATGGCTGGCCTGGGGCCTGGTCGCCTCGGCCCTGCTCCAATGGGTCGGCGGCATGGCCTTTATGATCAACATCTGGGGCCGCATTAAACCCAAAAAAGTCCGAAAACCACGCGTCAAAAAGAGCGCCCCAAAAGATGGGAAGAAGAAAGTCGCCGCGAAGCAAGACGGAGGCCGCCCATGATGCCGACCCTCACCGTCTGGGCGCTGCGGCTGGCCTGCGCGCATCTGGCCTGCGGCCTCACCGTGGGCGCCCTGCTCCTGGCCAATAAAGGCATCCCGTTTGGGGCCGGCTCGAATTGGCTGGGCGTGCATTTTCACACCATGACCTTCGGGTGGACCATCCAATTCGTCATCGGCGTCGCCTATTGGATCCTGCCGACCTTCGGGCGGCGCAATAACAAGGGAAACGACGCCCTCGCCTGGGGCAGCGTGGCGCTGCTCAACCTCGGCACCGTCGTCGGTTGCCTCACCGGCACCTTCAGCGCCGCCGGCTTCACCCTTCAGGCCCTGGCCGCCCTCGCCTTCGCCGCCCATATGTGGCCGCGCGTCAAGCCCTTCGGCGCCAAGGCCAATTAACCAGCGCCCCGAAATCACACCCGCAGCTCAATCTGGGTAAGCACCGCCTCATCGTTGACCGTGATATCGATCAAATTCATCCGAAGCGCCTCGGCGAACCCGCCGGGGCAGCTCACCGGGTGGGCGTTGAGTTGATAATTCACGTCCATCACGTCGTGCTTATGCCCGTGTAAAACCAGCGCGTGCCGGTCCACCAACTCCAGGGCCTCGAGCATCTCATCGCGCCCGTCGGCCGGCAGCATCAACCCGCCAATCCCCGAGACCCCCTCGCTATACCAGTCGCTCGAGATATGATGGTGCACCAGCGCGAGCACGCGCATGCCCTTGAGGCTGACATGCTCGGCGTCGAACCAGTCGGGGACCTCCTCGTAGATCTTTCCGACGGTATTGGGCAGCCATTTTTCGGTCGGGTGGCGGTCGTGGACGCGGTCGCGGTTGCTGTCGATCTCGACCAGCGCCACGCCCCCCTCCAGGATCTTCAGGCGCGGCGTGCGCGGCCCGACCACGTCAAAAAAGGCCTCCATCGACGGCTTCGGGCGCCTCTCATACAGGTTAAAGCGGTCGTGGTTCCCCGGGATGACGGTCAACTTATCGTCGCCCCACCACCCGGTGACCTCGAGCGCGCCGCGGATCTCCAAAAACTCGATGGGCAGGCTGCAATGCGACAGGTCCCCGGTGATCATCAGGTGGTCCACCTCGAGCTGGTGCAGGCCCATCAGGGCCTTCTTGATCAGGTTCGTATAGAGCCGGCGCCGCTTGCGGTAGCGATGCCCCAGCTCATTGCCGATCGCGCTGATCTCGTGGGAAAAATCCCAGATCGACCCGCGATGCCCCATGATATCGCGCAGCCGGCTCATCAACTCGACCTCACCGGGCACATGTGGGTCGGTCATCTGGGCCAGGCGCAGCTTGGTGTTTTCGGGCCGGGCGAGGTTGCGCGGCCGAGTGGGGTCGGTGCAATCAATCCAGCGAAATATCGGGTGCGCCATGTGTTTCCGGGTCGAATTTACGAATCCATTCGGGGTATTTGCGCTCCAAAAAGCGGTCGGTCAGAACCGCCTGCGCAGCTTCGCACACGTCGTAGATCAACGCGACGTTCAAAGACGCGCCGAGCAACGCCCCGACGATCGGCAGCGCCTTAGAGGGCACCGCCTCGGCGGCGCGGCGCTGAAAATTACTGGTAACCGCCCGGCGCGCAAGGTCGTTGACCTGCTTGCTCGCCTGCGGCCCCAATTGTTGCTGCATAAAGCGCCCCAGGGTGCGCGCGCCCATCTGCGTGACGCTGCCGTGGGCGACCGCCCCGACCATCAACGACTTTCGAAGCGCGTACTCGCTCAGGTTCTGGCGCAAGAGCATCGGCTCGATCGCCTCGGCCCGCGAACCGCCCAGGGCCACCGCGATGATCTCGATCGGCAGCTCCGGGTGCTCGCGCGGGTCGAAGCCATAATACCAACAAAAACGGCTGCAGATATCGGCGCTCAGCGCCAGAAGAATCGGCGCATCGGCCAGCGACAGCGCCGCCCAACCGAAGGGAGCAAGCCCGCCCGAGAGCCCACCGGCCACCGCCCCGAGCAACATCCGCATCGTGCGCCGATCCCGCAGCGTCGCGTCGATCTGGCCCATATTCAGCCCGGCGACGTCTTCGAAGCTGTCGATCTCGATGCCCGCCTCGCGGTACTCCTCGACCACCTGGTCGGCCAGGTCAATGTCCTGGATGCGCTTGTCGAGAATCCCCAGCGAGCGCTCCACCAGAGACGAGATGATCTCGAAATGCCCCAGGCTCGCCCCGAGCCACTCCAGGGGCGTAAATAGGGTGCGCACCAGGCGAGTGAGGTGATTGGGGTCCAGGCGTTTCTCGACGAAATACTTCACCCGCGCGGCGGCGTCTTTATCGGCATGGTCCAGCGTGACTCCGTCGAATTTGCAGGTCAGGTGCTCAAACGCGCGCTCATAGTCGCTGATGACCAGATACATCTCGAGCGCCTGGGGGCCCGGCGCCTGGGTCTCATCCTCCCAATGAACGCGGTCGAGGGTCTTTCGCACCAGATAGAGCGCGTGGGGCTCGATATTATAATTGCTCACGTAGAGGCGGACCAACTTCTCGTCGGCCTCGCTGAGCTGCGCCTTCTCGGCCACCTGCTCCACGGCGTAATCAAGGCGCCCCGAGAACCCGGCCGGGCGCCGGCGCGCGTGCTCGCGGATCGCCATCAGCTCCAGCAAGCGCTGGGCGCGCATCGGGTTAAACCCCACCGTCTGCTCAACCTCGTCGAGCAGCGCCCGGCGCGCCTGCTCGCGCGTCTCCTCATCTTTATCGCCGAGCGCGGCGAGCAGCGCATTATAGAGGTTGGCCAGGCGCGGGTAATCGGCCTCATAGGGGCGCTGATCATGCCATTTGCGCAATCGGGTTTCGCGCTCGGAGGCGTCAATGCTCAGGCGAATCGCTGCGCGCATCGGCTTCTCAACCCACGAGAAGTTGAGCTGCCCGCCGAGGGTCGCGTCGGCCAAGAGGTCCAGCCAGCGCCGAACCTCGCGCGGCTCCTGCTCCGCGGCCCGGTCGCAGGCCTTGAGCAGATACGCGATCGGTGAGCCGGCGCGACGCGGCGCGTATTCGAGCACCAAATAGAAGCCGACGATAAACGCCACGGCGTCCCAATATTTGGCCCGCAGCTGAATCTCGGCCAGCGCCAAGAGCCCGCGCGGGTCCTCCGCCTCGCCGGGCTGCGGCTCCGCTACGCGCAGCACGCCCACCAGGGTATAGAGCCACTCGGGGTCATCGGGGAGCGCAAAGATCGACAGAAGCCGCTCGGCGCCCGCCTGCTGCTCAATATCGCCGTGGCGCCACAACGCCACGGTCGCCAGGGCCGCCATCGGATGAAACGCCGCGCGCTCCGGGCGCGTCGAGCGCGCGATGCGCTCGACCGCCAGAGCCGCCGGCACGCTCAATTGCTCGAAATTCTCGGCCGCCAGAATATCCCAGAGCGGTTTTTGCTGAAGCGCCGGGGTATGCTCGCGGCGCAGCAACCGCCGATAGCCCAACTCCTGGGCTAAGAGCAGTGAGAGGATCTCGCGCGCCTCCTGGGGTTGCTCGCCGAGCTCCTCGTCGACGCGCGCCAGCACCTCATCGGCCGGCATCTCCAGAATCGCCTGCCAGCGCAGCCGAAAATTCTCGGCCAGGATATCCTCGGGGCTCAACCCCTCGGACTCCAGCGCACCAGCAAGCCCGTCGACCAGCTCGCCCTCAACCTGGGAATCCTCGACGAGGCCGGCCTCGCTTAACTCATCTAAATCTGGTGTTACAAACCCGTCTGACATGCGTGTGCGTCCTATTTTCTGACAAAATGCGATTGTATATCCCGCCCTAAACACGGCCCAGGAGTCTGGCCAACACGCCGATACGACCGCTGAGATATGCGATGATTATATGCTTAGAACCTAAAGTCATTGGTCCCCGCGCCCATCTCACAAAACCCAAGGTACAGAATTCGGGCGCGCACCAAAAGCCCACCCTGCGCCTTCGGCCCGCGCGATCTCAAGCCGCTGTGCTTGACACTATTTCGCCCGCCGCCCTATCCTTTGCACGAGCTAAGCTGTCGCGATTTTCGCGCCTCGCGAAGGTCGACAAATTGCCCAAAATATATCTTTGAGGAGCCACATCAATGGGAACCCAGAAGGGACCTGACAACGAAATCGGCGATGCGATTTCGAATAATACCTCGCCTTACGGCCCGCCCAAGGGACGACCGCGGCCGCTGATTTTATTGGCCGACGATAATTACGAGATCCGCAAGCTCTTGCGCGCTCATTTTGAGACGATGGACTGCGACCTTATCGAGGGCGAGAACGGCGCCGAGGCGCTCGAGCAAATCCTGGTGCACCAGCCGAACCTGGTGATCCTCGACGTGATGATGCCCGAGCTCAATGGCTGGGAAGTCGCCAAATACGTGCGCGAGCACGAAGACGCGCTCCCCGGCGTGGGTATTATTATCCTGACCGCCATCGGCGCCACCAATAACGAGATGACCTCGCCGTTGTTCGGGGCCGACGACTATATCGACAAGCCCTTTGACCTCGACGAGCTCGACTTCAAGGTGCGCAAAGTCCTGTCGGAGCGCGCCGAGATGGGCTGATTCACCCGCTTCGAAAGAACTTATTTCAACTCTGCCATCATCGCCTTCGCCTTGCCGTATAACTCGTGATGAGGGGCGAGCATCGAGACGATCTCTTGGCAGAGTTTAAGGGCCCCAGCGGGGTCCTTTTTTCGTTTCCCGGCGGCCTGAATATATAGCGTATTCGATCTTCGGGAGAGCTCGCGGCTCAGGGAGCTCAGCGCCGCGTTGCGCGACTGCAATTTATAGCCCTTCTTATAATTCTGCCCGGCCGTTTTGAAATCGGCGCGCGCCACGGCAGCAAGGCCGATATTGGCGTAGGCGGTGGCGAGGTCGGCGTTGAGTGAGGACTTAAAATAGGCCTTGGAGGCGACCTTTCGGTCGGCCTGATGGGCGCGATTAAGCTGCTCGACAGCCGTCGCCCAGTCATTGGCGCCCAACGCAGCTTTCGCGCGCCCATGAACCTTGGCGAAGGCGTCGATATTGTCGGCGGTCTGGGTCGCGCGGCGGGCGAGCGCGCCGGCGCTACCGCTGGCGGCGTCTCGGAAATAGCTCGACGCCTGGCTCAACTTGCCGGAGCGATACAGCGAAAACCCACGGGTGAAGTTGATCTGCACCGCCGCCTTGGTGTCGCCCGCGGCGAAGAGGTCATTGGACTCGGTCTTTTTCTCGCCAAACCAATCGATCTTCGGCTGCGAATTCGCAGGCTTTGCGACGGGTCGGCGGGCGGTCTCACGGGCCTGCTCCTGCTCAATCTCTTCGACCTTCTCGGCGATCTTGTCGGCATCGCCTTGCAAAAGCGCCTGCAATTCCAGGGCGCCCTGATGATTGGGGACCTCTTCGAGCACCACGGCGAGGTGGGCGCGGGCCTGGTCAAACGCCTCGTCGCTCAGAGCCTGTTGCGCCTGCTGAAGCAGCCCGGCGATCCGGTGTTGCTTGGCCTCGCGCAGCAGACGATGCGCGTCCTCGACATAGACGCTGCGGTTGGTGATCGCCGACGCGATTTCGATGACTTCGGGGTATTTCTGCTCCGCGAGCAGCGCGCGCGCGGTGTCGAGCTGCTCGGACACCTGCTGCTCACTCTTCACTCGCTCAAGCTGCGCCCCGACCCCGGCGAAGTCCGCGTCAATCGCCGCGACCTGCTTAAAAAGACGACTCGCCTCGGGCCAATCACGGTCTTTAACCTTCTCAACACCCTCCAGATAAAGCGACTGAACGCGCTGCGCTTCGGGGCTTAATTCGCTGGGCGCCGGGGCGACCTCGGCAATCACCGGCGCGCGCTCGGGCGAAGTCAGCGTGAGCACCACCATCGTAATAATCAGCAGGGCGATCAGGACGCCCGCCCCGCGGATCACCCAGGTCAGCGCGACGTCGAGCCGGTCGGCGTCCGACGGCGGATGCGCCTGCACCTCGACGCCCTGGACCAGTTGCGAGCGCCGCGGCTGATGCGCCGCGCGTTTGATAATAATATGGCGCTGCTGGGAGCGCGCGGGCGCGCGGTCACCGGGGAGCACGAATTGGAATTCACTCTTCCCCGCCTCGACGCGATCCCCGTGGCGAAGCTCCGCCTCGACAATCGGTGTGTGATTCAGCCGGGTCCCGTTGGCCGACTGCAGGTCCAGCAGCAGATAGCCGTGCTCGGCGTTCTGGCGAACCTCGAAATGCTGTCGGCTCATCGCCAGGTCGGAGAGCACGATGGAGTTATTCTGCCCGCGCCCCAGGGTGTTGCGTTCGCGGTTGAGCAAAAACTCCTGCCCCGCGCATGGACCGCTCAGGACGCTCAGCCGGGCCGACAGCACTTCGTGCTCAAAGGGGCTGTCAAAGACCTCGGTTTTTTCACCCTCGAAGTCGTCGTCGGCGACCTCGACGCTCGTCGGCGCCGGGCTGGCCGCCACCGGCTCGACAACGCCAATATCTGCGGGGGGAATCTCCACCAGCGGGGCGGGCGAACCGCTCTCGGTGGGCGTCAGAAGCGAAGTCGTGCGCGTACGAAGCGGCTTTGCGGCGTGCTCCAATGCGTCAACGCGCGCGTCCAAGAGCGGCGACTCGCTGACCATCGTCGCCTCGCCCTCAAAATCTCCTTCCAAAATATCCGGGTCGATCGGGATCGTCGCCGGGTCCGCCTCCCACGACACCTCATCGGCGCTCATGCGGTCAGTTTGGGGAGAGTCAGAGACTTCGTCAGAGACCTCCTCCAACGACACAATCTCGAGCGCCTCGCCCTCAACCGCTTCAATTTCGCTCGCGGCGATCTCGACCGGCTCGATCTCAACGGCTTCAAGCTCCACCACGTCGAGGGCTTCGACTTCGGCCGCGGCAATCTCAACCGGCTCAACCGCGTCGCGGCTCTCCTCGGGAGCGTCGCCCCCACCGCTTTTGAGCGGAAGCGGGCGAGGAATCGGCAATGAAATGTTACGCTTTTCCTGGGGCGCGCCATCGTTTGCGCGCAACTCTTTTAGGGCAGCGCCGATGCCCGACAGCGTCGACCTGGGGTTGGCCTTCCCACCGCCCAGGCTCGCTCCGACAGGGAGCTTGGGGACCTTCGGCAGGCTTTTGACGCCAGCCTTCGGCTTACGCGGACCCTCGGCGCGCGCCTCGTCCGCAGAATTGGCCGATTCTATCTCGCCGGTAGAGTTATTTTTTGATGAAGTCATCGGAGGAAGTTCAGACCCAGGCGGAACAGATAGGGATTAGATTGAACAATCGTCCTGAAGTCTATCCGCGCAAGCAAAACGTGTCAATTTATCCCCTGACTCCTCGCCGCGGGCTTTGCGGGGATAAAATCCGCGCAAAAACGCGCCGATAAACCCCGCGCTTGCCATCTCGTCTCCGCACAACCGGGTGGCTACGCGGGCTGCGGCTTTCCCAAGATCTCGCGCGCGTAGATGCGGTTTATGAAATGGTGAGTTGCATCGCTTTTCATCCCTTGCTACGGCAATTCTCGACATCGCGAACACGATTCACCCCGGCTCTTGACCGGACCTTATTCGGGCTTATAAGTTCCCAGCACCGGCAGTTCTAATCTAGGACAATGACGAGGCATTGATGAGCGCTCTTCTCTTGAATGATAGCTATGGCATCACCGTCGAGAATCTTCTCCGAAACGCCACTCCTGCCCGGCTTTATGAAGAAGCCCTGAAGCACGAAAAGGGCACGGCAATCTCCGAACAAGGCGCTCTGATGGCCTTCTCGGGCGAGAAAACCGGCCGCACCCCCAAAGACAAACGTGTTGTGCGCAACCCCGAGAGCCAGGACGATATCTGGTGGGGCGACATCAATATTCCGCTGGAACCCGAGGTCTGGCAGATCAACCGCCAGCGCGCCGTCGACTTCCTAAATACCCAGGAGCGCCTTTACGTTTTTGACGGGTATGCGGGCTGGGACGATAATTATTCGATTAAGGTGCGCATTATCTGCGCGCGCGCTTATCACGCGCTCTTCATGCATAATATGCTGCGCCGCCCGACCGCCGAGGAGCTTGAGACCTTTGGTGAGCCCGACTTCACCATTCTCAACGCCGGCCAATTCCCCGCCAACCCGCACACCGCCGCGATGACCTCCGACGCCAGCGTCGATCTGAACTTTGAGGCCGGCGAGATGGTGATCCTGGGCACCCAATACGCGGGTGAGATGAAGAAGGGCATCTTCACGCTGATGCATTATCTGATGCCCAAGCAGGACGTGCTCTCGATGCATTGCTCCTGCAACGAGGGCGGCGACAATACCGACGTGTCGCTCTTCTTCGGCCTCTCCGGCACCGGAAAGACCACGCTGTCCAGCGACCCGAACCGCAAGCTTATCGGCGACGACGAGCATTGCTGGACCGACGACGGCGTCTTCAATATCGAGGGCGGCTGCTACGCCAAGACCATCGACCTGTCGGCCAAGGCCGAGCCGTTGATCTACGAGACCATCGGATTTGGCTCGGTGCTCGAGAACGTCGTCTACGACCCGGAAACCCGCGCGATCGACTTCAGCGACGACTCGATCACCAAAAATACGCGCACCGCCTATCCGATCACCAAGGTGCGAAACGCCAAGATCCCGTGCGTCACCGGCCACCCGGATAATATCATCCTGCTGACCTGCGACGCCTTCGGCGTCCTGCCGCCGGTCTCGCAATTGACCCCGGCCCAGGCGATGTATCACTTCATCAGCGGTTATACGGCGAAGGTCGCCGGCACCGAGGTTGGCGTGACCGAGCCGGAAGCAACCTTCTCGGCCTGCTTCGGCGCGGCGTTCCTTGTCTGGCCGCCGACCAAATACGCCGAGATGCTCGCCGACAAAATGCGCAAACATAACGCCAAAGCCTGGCTGGTAAATACCGGCTGGACCGGCGGCGCTTACGGCACCGGAGAGCGCATCTCGCTCAAGCACACCCGCGCGATCATCGACGCGATTCATAGCGGCGAGTTGGCCGGCGTGGAGACCCAAAACGACCCCTATTTCGGCGTCGCGGTCCCCACAACCTGCCCGAACGTTCCCACCGAAGTCTTGACGCCCCAGATGACCTGGGCCAATCAGGACGACTTCGAGAAGACGGCTCAAAAGCTGGTCGGACTCTTCCAGTCGAACTTCGCTAAATACGCCGACCAGGCCAGCGACGAAATCGTCAACTCCGGTCCGGTCCTGAAATAATAAGCCCCTGGCTTAGACGAAGTTCCCCAAAACCCTCGCCCCGACACGAAGTCAGGGGCGAGGGTTTTGTTTTGCCGCCGCGATCTGCTGGCGCAGGGTCTCAAGCTCGCGCGGCATCGCCTCGATATCGAGGTGCGGCGCGACCTCATGCACCCGGCGATTGCGCTCGCGGCGAAGCGCCTGGCGCGAGCCCTCGAGCGTCTGATTGGCGATCTGCGGGTTGAACTCCCGAAAGATATCGGCGGCTTCGCTCATCTGCGGCACCGAAACCGCGCCGGTGCGCGTGAGGCGCCGCACTTGCAGCAGCGGGCGCATCGCCTCGAGCTTTTGCCCGTCGTTTTCGAGCAATTCGGCGGCCAGCGGCGTGCCGGCCTCGAGCGCATTATCGGCGGCGGCGACCTCGTCGGAGAACGCGTCGACCTTCGCCGCGTGCGTCGCCCCGAAGATGCCGCCGACCGAGCGTACCCAGTCGATGGGCACGAGCATCGCGCCCACGATCAAAATAAAGGCCAGCAGGCTCCACCCCAGGGTGCCGCGTTTAAAAATCTCTGTCACTTTCATCATCAACTCGTCGAAGCCAGGCGGTCATCGGAGCAACCTCAGCGAACCAGCGCCAGCGCGTCTAACACGACCTGGGGCCCGGCGCCCGCGCGGTGCATATTCTCGCTCAGGTGGCGCCGCCAGCGGCGCGCGCCCGGCTCAAACGCGAACAGGCTCAGCATATGCCCGGCGATCTGCGAGAGCTGGTCGCCGGCGCTCATATGCTTCTCGATATAGGGGAGCATCTGCTCGACCACCTCGACCCGTGAGGGCACCTCGCGCGCGTCGCCATAGATCAGCGCGTCCGCCTCGGCGAAGATATACGGGGTCTCATAGGCCGCGCGCCCGATCATCACCGCGTCGACATATTTCAGGTGCTCCTGGGCCTCGTCGAGCGTGCGGATGCCGCCGTTTATCTCGATAAAGAGCTCCGGGAACTCCTCTTTGAGCCGGTAGACATCCTCATAGCGGAGCGGCGGAATCGTGCGATTCTCCTTGGGGCTCAAGCCCTTAAGCCAGGCTTTGCGCGCGTGCACCGTAAAGCGCTCACACCCCGCCTCGCGCACCGTCTCGACGAAGCGCACCATATCTTCGTAGCGGTCCTGCTCGTCAAAACCGATGCGATGCTTCACCGTCACCGGGATATCCACGACCTCGCGCATCGCCCGCACGCAGCTCGCCACCACCTCGGGCTGGCCCATCAGGCAGCAGCCGAAATTCCCCGACTGCACCCGCTCGCTCGGGCATCCAATATTGAGGTTAATCTCGGCGTAGCCGCCGCGTTCGGCGATGCGCGCGCACTCGGCCATCTGCGCCGGGTCATCGCCGCCGACCTGCAGCGCCAGCGGGTTCTCCTCGGGCGAAAACGCCAGAGCGCGGTCCTCCATCGACGGCGCCCCGAGCACCTCACGGGTGTGGCGCATCTCGGTATAGAGAAGCGTGTGACGGGTTAGCAATCGCAAGAAATAGCGATAGTGGCGGTCGGTGCGCCGCATCATCGGCGCGATACTGAGTGGATTCATGAGCTAAAACCGATACTGCTTACAAAAACGATTATTTGGTCGCCTGATACATCTGCCAATTCTGCATGCCGAACATGGCGCCGAGCATGATGATCCAGAGCAGGCCGATGCCGCCATAGCCCAGGGCCATCGCCCCGGCGATCGACAGGCCCAACACGACCAGCGAGCTGATGGCCGAGTAACGCACGGCCTTGCGCGAGTCCTTCAGGCCCCAGCGCAGCGCGTGGAGCACGATATGGCCGCCGTCCATCGGGTTGATCGGCAGCATATTAAAGACCGCCCAGAAGAAGTTCACCGCCATCATCGTCCACAGCAATTCGCCCCAAAAACTCTGCGCGCTGATGGCGTCGCCGGCGACCACCAGGACCACAAACGAGGCCAGCCCCAGCAGGGCGCTCGCCACCGGTCCGGCCAGGCTAATGAGGATCGACTTACCCGGCGGGCGCACGCCCCCGCGCCGGTTCATCGTCACCCCGCCAAATCCCTGCAGCTCGATGCGGCTGGCCCCGTAGCCAAACCCCTGCAGCGCGAACGCGTGGCCGAATTCATGAATGAGAATGCCAATCGTGAGCACCGGCGCCCAGATCAACACCCGCTGAAACGCCTGCGCGCCCCCGCCTGCTTCGAGCCCGCTGAACGAGAAGAGCGCGATCAGCAGCAAAAAGAAGGGCGTGACATAGATCTGATGGCCGAAGACCGAAAATAGCTTCCAGCTCTTGCTCGAATTTCCAAACATAATGACTTCTCGTTTCAAGGCACCTCATCTGGCGCCGAATCTGGCATGACCTAACTCAGGCCACAGGTTCGAATCAAGCAGGTGCGATTAGAAAGTAGATTCAAATCGCGTTTAATCCATCCGCGCTCAAAAGCAGCGCGCGCCTTGGCAGCACCAAGCGTTGCGCTGCTCCCTCCACACCCGGGCCGCGCAAAATCCCTGGCCAACCACGCAACAAATCGGGCGGCTTTGCCGAAAATAGTTAGCGAGGACGCCGCCATCTCTGCGCTTGAGCCCGCCCCAGACGCATCGGGCCGCGGGCGGCAAAGAAGATCGGCGACGCGCCTCTTATCCGACACATCAAACAAACAAATACGCGGAGAAAGTCCGCGAGACATCACGGCGACGCCCGTGAGGAGATATCAAATGAAGGGAATCAATAGCTATTTGGAGCTCGTCGAGAGCGGTCGAGATTTGCCCGAACTTCGCCCTGCCACGCCCATCCAGGACCCGGTGCTTCAACTGCTCAGCCACGCCCACCAGCAGGGGCATTTCGAGGCCGACGGCGCCTGGCAGCTCGCCGCGCGGGTCAGCAGACGCCTGGAGAAGCTCCATAACACCAGCCCGCCCGGCGGCTGGGCGCGCCTCTGCGCGCTTTGCTGCGGCTGCGGCATCCTTCGCCCCGAACGCGAGACCTTCGTGCCGAACCTGGCGCTCGACGAGGCGCTCAATCTCGACGACGCCAGCCTTCGCCGAAGCCTATGCGAGGCGTTTACCCGCAAACTCGTCCCCCCGGCCAGCGCCGCCGGCCTCTTTATCATGCTTGGAATTCACCCCGCCTGGGGGCTCTGGGTCGCCCACTCCATCCATAACCGAAACTCCCAGCAGGAAAACTCCGCCACCGACATCCGCTCGGCCAAGCCGGGCTGGCGCGACACCTCGATCTTCGAGCCGCACACCGCCCAGGCCATCGAAGAGGCCGTCTTCACCGCGATCGCCATCCCCATCGCGGCCTTGCGAAAGCTCGACCCGACCAAACGCTACCCCATCGACGCCTTCGCCCGCCTGACCCGCGCCGGCTGCCGCTTCGCCCGCGCGAGCGCCGACGCCCAACTGCACGACCTCACACTGCTGGGCCTGCAACCCTTCCTCCAGAACCTAAACACCCCGCTTGGCGCCCATAACCAGGACTTCGCCGCCGCCGACCTGCTCGACGCGGTCCTGGTCCCCGCGGGCATCGCCCAGACCTTCGACGACGGCACCTTCTGCGTGCACAAAGACAGCCTCGCCGACGTCCAGGTCGGCGAGCTTGACCCGAGCGCCCAGGAGCTCCGACTCATCTGGATGCTCGCCGACCAGGCCGGCTGCCAGGTCGCCTAAATAACCGGCGATGGGAGCCGGCGCTCCCATCGCCTCGCCCCCCGCCAAACACACCAGAAACCGATTGCGACTTGGTTCTTTTTGCGGCGCGTTGTAGAAGCGCGCACCGTGATGAAAATCATGACTCCAAATATTTTAGACCCGTCAAAAACTTAGAAAGTGTAGATAAAATATGAAGGGATATTATCGCCAGCCGAGCATCTCTAAAGATCGTGTTGTTTTTGTCAGCGAGGATGACCTCTGGGAGATGAAGATCTCGCCGAGCGCCGACGCTGACGGCGTTCTTCATGGATTCCCACGCCGCTTGACGCGTGGGCGCGGCGCGGCGTCTTATCCGGCGCATTCGCCCGACGGAAAACAGATCGCTTATGTGGGCACCGACCGCGGCGCGACCGATATCTATGTCATGGATTCGCGCGGCGGCCCCGCGCGCCAATTGACCTTTAACGGCGCGATGAACACCGTGGTGGGCTGGACGCCCGACGGCTCACATATCGTGTTTCGCTCCAACTCGCGCGCGCCCTTTCGGCGAAGCATTTCGCTATTTAAAGTCCCGGTGGGCGGCGGCGAGGCGACACGAATTCCGGTGGGCCTGGCCCACTCGATCACCTTCAACGGCAGCGGTCGGGTCATCGCGCGCCACGCCGACGACCTCGCCCGGTGGAAACGCTATCGCGGCGGCACCGCCGGTGTGTTGTGGATCGACGCCGACGGCTCCGGCAATTGGGAGCGCCTGCGCCCGCAATTTGTGTCGGGCAAAGATTCGGCCGGCCTGGTGCGCCCGATGTGGATCGGCGAGCGCGTCTATTTCCTGTCGGACGAAGAGGGCTACGCCAACCTCTATTCCTGCCTGACCGACGGCTCCGACCTGACGCGCCACACCGAGCATATCGGCTTCTACGCCCGCTTCGCCGCCACCGACGGCGAGTCGATCGTCTACACGGTCGGCGGCGACCTTTGGCATTTCGACGTCGCCAGCGGTAAGACCTCGCGCATCGAATGCGACTACGCCTCGCCGCGCGATGGCCTGCGCCGAAAATACGTGGACGCCGAGGATTATCTCGACTCCTTCGCCCTTCACCCGCGCGGCCATCGCCTCGCGGTGACCACCCGCGGCAAGCTCTTTGACTTCGGCAATTGGGAGGGCGCGACCCGCCAACTCGGCGAGGAACAGGGCGTGCGCTACCGCCTGGCGACCTACCTGAACCCAACCTCGGATGCCGCAAAAAACGCCGCTAAAAAAGGCAGCGACCGCATCGTCGTTTGCTCGGACGCCGGCGGCGAGGAGCGCCTGGAGATCCACCGCGTCGACGGCGCCCGCGCGCCGGTCAAGATCGACACCGGTGATTTCAAAATTGGCCGCCCGATCGAGCTCAAAGTCTCGCCCACGGCGGACGAAGTCGTCCTCACGAACCACCGCCACGAACTGGTGCACCTGGACCTGGGCACCGGCAAGGCGCGAGTGTTGGATCGCAGCAAATACGCCGAAATCAAGGGCTTCGACTGGTCGGCAGATGGCCGCTGGGTCGCCTACGCGGTCGCCAATAATTTCGCCACCGCGCAGGTGCGCATCTATGACCTCCACAGCGACGCCGTCCACCCCGTGACCAGCGGCGATTACCTGGATATCCAGCCGGTTTTCGACCCCAAGGGGCGCTATCTCTATTTCCTGTCCTACCGGAAATTCAACCCGGTTTACGACGAGATCTTCTTCGAATTAAGCTTCCCCCGCGCGATGAAACCCTGCGTGGTGACCCTTCGAGACGACGTCCCCTCGCTCTTTATGGAGACGCCGCGCCCGTTGGACGAAGACCCGGATGACGATGACGACGATCAGCACGACGAAGAAGAAGACTCCGAAGAGTCCCCCGAGGAGCAAAACGTCTCCGCGGATGAGAATGCGGCCGAGAGCGCGGACGGGTCCTCGGAGCAAGCCGAACAAGAGGACGACGCCGAAGATGACGCGAAGTCCATCGAGATCGACTTCGAGGGTATCGAGCATCGCGTCGAGATCTTCCCGGGGCGCGAGGGAAATTACGACGACCTCGCCGCGACCGAGTCGCGGATCTTCTGGACCGTCTCGCCCATCGAGGGGAGCCTGGGCGGCGGCTTGGACGCGGGTCATGGGCACCCAAGCACGAGCACGCTGCGGTATTATTCGCTCAATAAGCACCGCACCAAGACCTTCGCGCGCGGCGTCTCCGGCGTCGAATTCTCGGCCGACCTCAAGACGATCGCCCTGTGGACCGACGACGGCCTTCAGGTCGTGAGCGCTGGCGGCGAAGGCCCGATTCACAGCGAGTCCGACGACGCCACGCCCTCGCGAAGCAGCGGGTTTATCGACCTCGGGCGCCTGTCGGTGCCAGTCGAGCCGCGGGCCGAGTGGGAGCAGATGCTCCACGAAACCTGGCGCTTGATGCGCGAGCATTTCTGGCGCGCCGACATGAACGGCGTCGACTGGGACGAGGTCTGGCAGCGCTATTCGGCGCTCTTGGACCGCGTCGGCACCCGCGGTGAGTTCAGCGACCTGGTCTGGACGATGCAGGGCGAATTGGGCACCAGTCACGCCTATGAGATCGGCGGCGACTACGAGCCCGTACCCTATCATCAGCCGGGCTTTTTGGGCGCCGACCTCGTCTGGGACCCCGACTTCGAATACACGCTGGCCGACGAAGGCGACGCCGATGCACAGCCGACCCAAAAAGGCGGCTATCGCATCCAAAAAATCGTCGCCGGTGAGACATGGGACCCGCGCGAGCGCTCGCCTCTGGCGCGCCCGGGCATCGACGTGGCCGAAGATGACGTGGTCATCGCCATCAACGGCCAGCGCGTCGACGCGAGCGTCAGCGTCGAGCAGCGCCTGCTCAACCACGCCGGCAAAGAGGTCGAGATCGTGGTCATCCGCAAAGACGGCGAGTGTAACGAAGACGGCAGCGACGTCTCGGACGCCCTGAGCCGCTACACCATCAAGACGCTCCCGAGTGAGTCCGCGGCCCGCTATCGTGAGTGGGTCTATAAGAATCGAAAGCGCGTCCACGAAGCCTCCGAAGGAAAACTTGGCTATGTCCATATCCCGGATATGGGCCCCGAGGGTTTCGCCGAGTTCCACCGCGCCTATGTCTCGGAAAATACCCGCAAGGGCCTGGTCGTGGACGTGCGCTATAACGGCGGCGGCCACGTCAGCCAATTGCTGCTCGAAAAACTCGCCCGGCGCCCGATCGGCTACGATATTCAGCGCTGGGGCACGCCGGTGAGCTACCCCCAGGAGGCGGTCTGCGGGCCGCTGGTCGCCCTGACCAACGAACACGCCGGCAGCGACGGCGACATCTTCAGCCACTCATTTAAGCTGATGGGGCTCGGGCCGCTGCTCGGCAAGCGCACCTGGGGCGGGGTCGTCGGCATCTGGCCGCGCCACGCGCTGGTGGACGGCTCGATCACCACGCAGCCGGAGTTTTCCTTCTGGTTTGAAGACGTCGGATTTAGCGTCGAAAACTGGGGCACCGACCCCGATATCGAGGTCGAAAACCCACCGGGCGTCGAAGATCGCGGCGAGGACCCGCAGCTTGACGCGGCGATCGCGAAGGCGTTGGAATTATTGAAGGAACAAAATACCGACCTGCCCGAGTTTGCTCCATACCCGAATATGGCGCCTCCCGGGAAACTCGACTGAGTTTTCGCCGGGCGCGACGCGCCCCTCGACCCGGTTTAATAACCGCAGCACATTAATCGCAGACGCCTTGGATAAGGCCGTGGAGACAGAAGAGATGAGCCAAAAAGGAACCCAGATTTCGGACAGCGGATATAACGTCGCCGTCGTCGGCGCGACCGGCGCCGTCGGCCAGGAGATGCTCGCCATTTTGGCCGAGCGCGGCTTCCCCGTCGCCCGCCTGCGCGCGATGGCGTCCGCCCGCTCAGCCGGCGGGACGATCGACTTCGGCGGCAAGTCGGTGCAGGTCGAAGACCTGCAAACCGCGTCTTTCGAAGGCGTGGACTTCGCGCTCTTTTCGGCCGGCTCCACGCCCAGCCTGGAGCACGCCCCGCGCGCGGTCGAGCAGGGCTGCATCGTCATCGACAATACCAGCGCGTTTCGCATGAACCCGGACACCCCGCTGGTGGTCCCCGAGGTCAACCCCCAGGCGATCGTCGACCAACCCGGCATCATCGCCAACCCGAATTGCTCGACCATCCAAATGGTCGTCGCGCTCCAGCCGCTGGCCGAGGCCGCGGGCCTGGAACGCGTCATCGTGAGCACCTATCAATCGGCGTCGGGCGCCGGTCAAAAGGGCATCGACGAGATGCTCAAGACCACGCGCGAATATCTCGACGGCGACACCGAAAACCCGACCGCCGCCTCGTCGGACACCACCTTCGCCTACCCGTTGGCCTTCGACGTGCTGCCGCAGATCGACTCCTTTTTGGACTCGGGCTTCACCCGCGAAGAGGTGAAGATGATCGAGGAGACCCGTAAGATCATGGGGCTCTCCGGGCTGGATGTCGCCGCGACCTGCGTGCGCGTGCCGGCGGTGCGCAGCCACTCCGAATCGATCACGGTCGACCTGGCCAAGCCGCTGAGCGCCGAGCAGGCCCACGCGCTGTGGAGCGACGCCCCCGGCGTCAGCCTGCTCGACGACCCGTCGACCCTCACCTACCCGCGCGCGCGCCAGGCCGCGGGCACCGACGCGACCTGGATCGGGCGGGTGCGCCAGGACCTTGGGCGCCCTAAGACGCTTCACTTCTGGTGCGTCAGCGATAACCTGCGCAAAGGCGCCGCCCTCAACGCGGTGCAAATCGCCGAAGAAATCGTGCGCCGCCGCGCATAATCAACCCGGCGCGTCCCCGACGCGCCTTGCCGAGCCTTGCCGATTGATCGTAAACAAGCGCACGAATGCTATTGACGACGCCTTGTTTAAAAATACGCGTTGAAGAAATTCGACCCGAGGATGATATTTTGATGAATTGCTCCAAAACACCCGGCTCCATTCGATATTTCGCGATGACCCTCGCAGCGGCCTTCGCTTGCCTGGCCGGCGTCTCGACGGCGTCCGCGCTCAATATCGAATCGTCCACCCTCGACGCCTCGGTTTCCGTTGAGCCGACGAGCAAATTCATCACCGGTCTCAATAACGACACGCGCGATATTTTGCTCGGCCGCGAGCAATGCCAGAGCCTGTGGACTGGCGATAACGACCTGCGCATCTCCTATAATTTCATCAGCAGCGTCTCGCCGAATCGCTGCATCGGCGCGACCCCGTGCATCGACCGGATCATGTTCTTCGCGGTGCCCGCCGACGAGACCCCGCAGGACTTCACCTGCACGCCGGACAACACCCGAAACTGCGTCGATATCGCCGACATCAACTGGTTTAAGCGCGAGAATGAAACCGAGCGCGGCCTCGACATCGTGATCCCCTTTCGGCGCATGGTCAAAGAAGCCGTGGCCGAGCTGGACGCGAGTAATAATGTCGCGCTCATCGAGAACGTCGACGACTGCAACCAGGAGGGAAGCGCGTCGGTCAACCAGCAGTATTTCCTGCGCATCTTCATGAAGAATATCGGCATCAACTCCGACCAAAAGGAGCTGAGCGACGCGCGCATCGAGATCGACACCCTGCGCCCCAACGGCCCGTCCGAGATCAGCCAGATCGCGGTGACCGAGCGGAGCATTTATGCGACCTGGACCCAGTCCAACGTCACCAAGATCAAGGACTATAAAGCGTATTGGTCGGCCACCGACTTCTCGGGCATGACCATCGCCGAGATCGAGGCCTCCGACACGATCTACAGCCGGGTCATCAACCTGGATAACCCGGACCCCAGCGGCAGCGAGTACTCCGGTAGCGCCACGATCACCCAACTTCCGGCGGACGCAAACGGAAAACTCTTCGTCGCGATTTCCTCGCGCGACCTGGCCGAAAACGCCAGTGAGCCGACCTTCCCCGGCGAGGAACTCGACCCCAACGGCGAGGGCTTTGAGATCGTCGAAGTGACTGATTTTTGGGAGCATTATCACGACGCGGGCGGCAACGAGCGCGGCGGGTGCAGCGTCGCCCCGAGCGCCGGCGGCGCGCTCCCCGGCGGGCTGCTCTTCGCCTTCGCGGGCCTGGGCGTGCTGGCGTTTCGTCGCCGTCGCCCCGGCAACGCCAAATCCCTCGCTCCCTACCTGGTCGCGCTAGTGGCCATGGGCGGCGCGACGGCCGTCTCGGCCAACGCCTACGCCGAGTCGGACATCCACGGAATCAGCGAGGTCCGCGTCGGCATCTATTACCCCGGCATCGACGAGGAAGCCGGCCTCAGCGGCACTCCCTTCGCAGATACCTTTGGCGATAGCAACCGCGTCGTCGGCGAGTACGAGATGGGCGTTCACCTGCTCCAGGGCTTCGGCGCCCTCGGCGTCAGCGGGCGCATCGGCTACACCAATTTCAGCGGCGACGTGCTGGTCGGCGACACCTCCGACGGCAGCGCGACCTCGTCGGATAGCATCGGCGAGAAGACCGAGTTTATGCTGATCCCGATGGGCCTGTCGCTTTACTATCGCTTTGATATCCTTGAGAAATTCTGGAGCATCCCGCTGGTCCCGGTCGTCAAAGGCGGCGTGGATTATGTCTTCTGGTCCACCGGCTCGAGCAGCGGCACGACCTCCACCTACCAGGGCAATAAGGGCAACGGCGCCACCGCCGGCTGGCATGTCGCCGGCGCGCTGCACCTGTGGCTTGACTGGATTGAGCCGGAGAGCGCCGCCGGGTTCGACCGCACCTGGGGCATCAATAACTCCTACCTCTTCGCCGAATATAGCATGCGCCAGATCGATGACTTTGGCAGCGACGAGAGCTTCAACCTCAGCGACGATCTGTGGGTCTTTGGCGTGGCGTTCGAATACTGATTCACAGCCCCACTCAGCACATCGCTCACCCGTCTCAACCCGCGCAAACCAACCTCGGTGCACGTTATGATGCGCACGTATAAGCAGATCCACCATCGCATTCTTGTCGCCTATGACGGCACCGCCTACCACGGCTGGCAGATCCAATCGAACGCCCGCTCGGTCGAGGGCGACCTGACCAAGGCGGCGATGCGCATACTAAATTGCGCCGCCGACGAGGTTAAGATCCAGGGCGCGAGCCGCACCGACGCCGGCGTGCACGCGCTCGGGCAGGTCGCCCATATCGCCTACGACGTCGACAAGGCTCTCACGCCCTGGGACTTCGTGCGCGCCCTCAACGCGCTGACCGACGAAGACATCTGCGTGGTCTACGGCGATTCGGCCCCCCCGGGGTTTCACGCGCGCCATTCCGCCCGCGGAAAGATCTACCAATATGATATCTGGCATCACCGCTTCAATCATCCGCTGCTGCGCGATCGGGTCTGGCAGGTTTGCGGCGACCTCGACCTCGACGCGATGCGCGAGGCCGCGACCTACCTGGTCGGCGAGCATGACTTCTCGGCGTTTCGGGGCAAGAATTGCTCGGCGGAGACGACCGTGCGGGCGCTGAGCCGCGTCGAGATCATCGCCGAGGACCAGCGAATTCGGGTCGAGGTCGAGGGCACCGCCTTCTTAAAATATATGGTGCGCATCATCGTAGGGACCCTGGTTCATATCGGCAGCGGTCAGGCTGCGCCCGAGGTCATCAAGGAGATGTTCGCCACCGGTGAGCGCCAATTGGGCGGGCCGACCGCGCCGCCTCAGGGGCTTCGGCTCGTCGAGATCTTCTACCCCGACCACCCCTGGCCGGGCGGCACCCCGCAGCTCGGCGGCCCCTGGGCGCCCCCCGACACCTGGCCCTGATCACTCGCCGGGATCGTCCTTCGGGGCGGCCGGCGCAGCGTCGCCGTAGGCTTTTTTCAGCGGCTCGAAGTTAAAGTCCGGATTATGCGCGCCGAAGAACCCCTGCACATAGCCCGGCACAATGACGTCCTTCAACTTCTCCAAATACTCCGCGCGCACCGCGTCTTTTTGAGCCTCGAACTCCTCACGACTGGGATGCTCGCGCTCCAGCAAGAGGAACGCCCAGGCCTTCTGGCGCGACAGCACCGGCTTGGGCGAAACCGGCTCGCTTAACTCGGTGGCGAAGATCGCGCGGGCGAACTCCTCGGACAGCCCAATCTCGGGGATAAACCCGGGGTTCTCCTGCGAGAAAACCGGCGTGACATGCACCGTCACACCGGGCTTCTCAAACTTCTTGGCCAACGCCTCGATCGCGCGCTCCCGCGCAGCTTTCGACGCCTTTGACCTACCGGCAGCCGGCAGCTTTTTGGCCGCCTGCAGCGCCTTAATCTCAACCATCATCTTATTGTAGACCGACGGGATGACCGACGCCTCGGCCAACAAGATCCCTGCGATCTGGCGGCGCAGCCCGTCGTCGAGCTGCGGCACGGGGCCATCCTTTGGCTTCCAACGCAGCTTATGTTCCTCAAAATACGCCTCGATCCGCTCCGGCTCACTCTCGACCACGCTCATCACCTCGCCCATCGTGGGGGAGTTGCTCATGGCGATGGCCAGGACCCGGGCGCGGTCATTTTTCATCGCATAATATTGCCAGACCGCGTCTTCTCTCACCTCGGAGAGGAACACGTCTCGAAGCTTGGCCTCCCCGGCGATCACCCCGGCGACATAGTCGACATCGGCGCGTGTTAGTCCGCGCGCCTCCAACTCGCGGAGCGCGTCACGCAGCACCGCGTCCGCTGCGGGATCGGCGGAGGCAGGGGATTCCAAAATCGAGGCAAAACGCGCCACGCCCGGCTCGGAGCGCAGCGCGGCCACCTTCTCCTCAACCGAGATCGTCAGCGCGCGCTGGGCGACCTCGTGGGCCACCACGCTGTCCATGATCAGATGCTCCAAGAGCTCCATCTGCGCGGGGCGCGCGGCCAGGTAATCCTTCGGCGGCTCCAGCTGGTCCATCGAGGCGACGAAGCGCTTGAGGTGCAGCGCATATTCGAAATCCTTGAGCGTGATCTTGATCGGGCCAGCCTCGACCAGCACGGCCTCGGAAGACGGCTCTTCTGCCGCCGGCTCCGCCTTCTGCTCAACCTTCGCTTGGCCCGCCGACTCACCCTTGGGCTTGGCGTCACAGCCCAGGGACAGCGCCAAAAAACCGATAAGAAACACCAGCGATAGCCTGCTGCGGCCTCGCTCAGGCGCTGACGCGCGCGCGTCAGCGGCGATTTCATCATTCATCTGTCTTGTCTTCATGGGTAACTTCTGGTAGGTATACGCGGCTGCCAAATGGCAGCATTTTTTAGAAAGAATCAATTGATTTGAGGGATTTAACCCTCAACAAAGCTGAGGATTGCTTCAGCGGACTCGAGCGGCATCATTTTTCGCGAATTATATCGCGACTCCTGAATAGTTGAACGCCCTCGAAAATCCCAGAGCGATGCTACAGTAACCCCAGGAGAAAATCATGGCAAAGAAGAGCCCCTTGCAGCAGGTTCGTGACGAATTCGGTTCCAAAGCCGAGCTGGCCGAGAAAGTCGTAAGCTTCCTCGACGCTCCCGAAGGCGAAGACGCCGCTGACTTCAAGCACCGCATCGAGACGATGAGCAACGCGAAATTGCTCCGTCTTTATCGCTCCAACGAGCGTATCAACAAAGAGTACGGCTCCAAAGCCGAGCTCGTTGAGAAGATCACCAAAGCGCGCTTCGCCGGTGGAAACGCCGACTACCAGGCAAAACTTTCGGGCTTCACGATGCCCAAATTGCTCGACATTGCCAAGCGTTTCAAAGTTTAAGTAACCCGCGCACCCGCTTCATATGCCGGGATGACAACGCGGTGGGAATGAACTTCGCGCTTAAGCGGTTTCATTCGTCGCGACTTTAGTCGCACACAGCGTTGTCACCCGCGACCCCCGCCTCCGGCTGCGAGCCACCTGTAGTTTTGTTTTCGACCCAGCGCTGGCTTGTAAGCGCGGCCCAAAAACCATAGACTGCGGTGGTTATATAAGTCGAGACGGGTATGTGACGCAGGGCGATACGCGAATATTTTCGCGTGAGACCCTCGCCATCTGCTTTGACTCAAACGAGCTTTTGGCGAGCGTCGATTTTCGGAGAGCATCAATCGCTTTCCTATCTCAGACGATAGATTTTTCAAGGAGATCCATGACGACGGAGTTTAAGGTTGGCGATAGGGCCGTTTATCCCGCACAGGGTGTCGCGGAGGTAGTCGGGATCGATACCAAAGAAATCATGGGGACCAGCCAAACATTCTATGTGTTGCGCGTGCTGGACTCCGACAAAAAGCTCATGATTCCAATCGCCAATGTGGCGACCGTTGGGCTTCGAAATATCATCAACGATGAAGAAGTCGAAGAGGTCTACGATATCCTGCGCGAGCGCGATGTTGACCTGAATACCCAGACCTGGAACCGACGCTACCGCGCCTATGTCGAGAAGGTCCAGACCGGCAGCGCTTTTGAGATTGCCGAAGTGCTGCGCGATCTCAACCTGCTTAAATTCGACAAGACGCTGAGCTTCGGTGAGCGCAAAATGCTGGACCGTGCACGCCGTTTATTTGTCCAAGAATTGGCGATCGCCAAGGACGCGACCGAAGAAGAGATCATCAATGAACTCGAGCACCTCTTCTCGGCATAAGCAGCAGATTTAGAGCAGAACGCTCGCGCCCCGCGCGGGCCGCAAGAAAGCCCGACTCCTCACGAGCCGGGCTTTTTGACGTCTCCAAACTCGCCGCAAACTTGCGCAATGCCCAAAAAGCGCATTAGTTTCAGCGGCGATGCGCCTACTTATCTTCTCCAATATCTATATCTCATTGGCCGCCGCGGCTCTGACGGTGCAGGCATATTATGTGCTCGGCGCCCGCGCGTTTTTGCGCACCACGCCGCACGCCTGGGGCCCGGCGGCGCTGGTCTTCTGCGCCACCCTCATGGTCTATAACCTCGACCGCCTGGTCGCGGGCTCGGGCGAGGACGCGGTCGATTTGACGGAGCGCCACCGCTGGATACAGGCGCGAAAGAGATGGCTCTGGGGACTCGTCGTCCTCGCCGGCGTCGCCGGCGCCGCCACCCTCTTCGTGCTCCCGCTGAGCATCCTCGCCGCGCTGATTCCCCTGGGCCTCATCGCCGGCGCCTACTCCCTGCCACTGCTGGGCCGCAGCGACGCCGCCTCGGGTCGCGCGGACACCTCGGACAAGGCAGCGCCCAGACTTCGCACGCGCCGACGCCTTAAAGATATCCCGGGGCTTAAGATCTTCCTAATCGCGCTGGTCTGGGCCGCAGTCACCGTCATCCTGCCCGCCCTGCACGCCTCCGTCGACCTGGCCAGCCGGGGGGTGCTTCTGACCTTTGTGGCGCGCATGCTCTTCATCTTCGCCATCACCCTCCCCTTTGACATTCGCGATATGCGCGGCGACGCCGAGGCCGGAATCCGCACGCTCCCGATGCTGCTCGGCCCCCAGCGCACCCGACTGCTCGCCCTGGCCCTGATGCTCGGCTTCTGCGGCGTCATCCTGGTGCACTACGGGGCCCACCTCAGCGGCCCGACGCTGCCTCTTTTGCTGAGCGCGCTGGCCACCAGCGCGGCGCTCTTATTCTGCGCGCGCCCACGCCCCGAGCTCTATTATGTGGGCCTGCTCGACGGGACGATGCTCCTGCAGCCACTCCTGGTGATTGCCTACCTGGGGGGCGCGGGCCTGGGCTTTGGCTGATATTTGCTCGCTTAACTTCAGTTTAATGGAATAGCAGGGCTCACTCGCCGCGTTATGCTTTGATGTAGCGCTTGCGCGCTTTTTGCGTGTTGGGTACATCTCACGCACGTAGACCGCCTGCCGAGCAACACCAAATTGTCAGATGAAGCCATGAGCGCTCGCGAATAAGCCATTCGCCGAGCGCCCTTTCGTGCAAACTAATTCCCACCCATTGGCATCAAATGAAGTTGTTTTCGAACCCACGCCCCCGTTTATCGGGTGCGGCCGTGGCGCTTGTGATTCTAGGAAGCGCCCAGGTTGCGACCGCTCAACAGCCATCTTCTAACGACACGCCGGGGCACTCGCAAATCGACCGCGCGCAGCAGGTCGTCACGCTTGAGAGCGTCCTGGAGCAAGCCCGCGAGAAGAACGAAACCTGGGCGATCACCGAGGCGCGCATCGACCAGGCGCGCGGGATGCGCCGCCAGGCGCTGGCCGCGCTGCTGCCGAGCCTGTCGGCCAACGCCAGCGTGACCCGCAACGGCAACGTCGTCGAGTTCGGCGGCAGCCAGGTGCAGCGCCAATATAATTGGGGCGTCTCGGGGCGTGCTTCCATCGCCATCTTCGACGGCACAAAATATCCGCTGCTGTCGCGCTCAGGGAAACTATTGGAAGCCTCCGAAGCGCTGGCGCAATGGCAGCGCGGCGCCCTGGACTTTGAGGTGACCCAGGCCTTTTATTTGCTCGCCGCGGCCCAATCACGCGTGGCCATCGCGGAGCGAACGGTCGAATTGCGCCAGGCCCAACTTGAGCGCGCCGAGGCGATGCTCGACGCCCGGCTCGGCGTCAAGCTCGACACCGAATTGGCCCGCACCCAATTGTTGGAGTCCGAACAAGACCTGCTCGAAGCGAAGGCGATGCTGGGCAACGCCGCCGACTCCCTCGGCGTCCTGCTGGTCATTGCGCCCGAAGTCGACTTACGCACCGACCTCGACGCCACAGACCTCGACAGCGCCACCGCGGCCCCGCCCGCCAAGGTCGACTTCACCTCGCTTAAGGAGCGCGGGGATCTGCGCGCCTCACAGCTCCAAATCGACGCCATCGAGCTCAACAAACGCTCGGTCTGGGGCGGCTTTTTACCCATCATTGAGCTGAGCAGCGGCGCAAGCCTCGGGCCGTCGAACGCCTTCTCAAACCCCGACGGCTTCGACTGGTCCGTCACCCTCTCGGCGAGTTGGCTGCTCTATGATGGCGGCTATCGCTACGGGCAATTGGACCAACTCAGCGCCCAGGTGACCGAATCAACGCTCCTGTACGAGCGCGAACTTCGCCAGGCCAACGCCGGCCTGCGCCGCGCGCTTCGCTCATGGCGCACCGCCGCCGCTGGCGTCACGGTCGCCCAACAACAAATCATCGCCGCCGAGCAGGCCTATGAATCGGCCAACGCGCGCTTCGAGAACGGGCTCAACACCAGCCTCGACGTCGCCGACGCCGCCGACCGCCTCTTCCAGGCTGAAATTTCGCTAAATCAACGCATCTTCGACGCGCGCACCGCCGCTGCCGAGTACCAATATCTTCTAGGACTGATGGGGCAAGACCAATAATGAATTATCCAAACAAATCCGTAACCCAGCGCCCCTGGATGCGATCTTCTCTTTCGAAGGTCGCCGTCCTCGCACTCCTCATCCTCTGCGCCATCCCCGCCTGTACGGGCGGCGATGACGCCAAAGCGCCCGCCGGGCGTGGTGGCGGCTTCAACGTCAACTCCGCCACCCTGGTTCAGACGGTGAACGCCGCCAAAGGCGAACCTTTCGTGCTCAAGGGCGATTACGCCGGTGAGTTCGTCGCCGATAGCAGCGCCGACGTGGCCTTTGAGGTCTCGGGGCGCGTGCTCAGCCTGAACTATGACATCGGCGATCGGGTCAAAAAAGGCGACGTCCTCGCCAAGATCAACGACACCGTGCACCGCCAAAAGGTGCGCGAGGCCAGCGCCGCGGCGAAGATGGCCAAGGCGAGCATCGGCGAGGCCGAGATCAGCGTCAAAGACCTGGAATCCAACCTCAAACGCAAGCGGCCGCTGCTGGAGCGCCAGCTCATCAGCGAGCGCGAGATCGAAGATCTCGACGCCCAACTCAGCGGCGCCCGCCAGAAGATCCTGGTCGGCCAGGCAAGCCTTGAGCAGAGCAACGCGCGGCTGCAAAGCGCGCGCGAAGACCTGCGCAACACCGAAATCCGCGCCCCCTTCGACGCCAAGATCGCCGCGCGCATGGTCGACCTTGGCAGCTTCGTGGGCCCGAGCAACCCGGCATTCCGCCTCATCAGCGAAGACGGCATCTACCTGCGCATCAACATCCCCGAGCAGGACGCCGGATATATCGCGGTCGATAAAGACGTAAGCGTGCGCATCGGCGCCCTGGGCGGCAGCCAATTTGACGCCAAGGTCTCGCGCGTCGCCCCGGCCATCGATCCGAGCACGCGCATGCTGCGCGCCGACATCCGCCTGGTGCCGACCGACGACCAGCAAGCCATGCTCGAGCGCATTCGCCCGGGCATGTACGCCCAGGTGCAGGTCGACCTCGGCCGGCGCGACGACGCCGTCACCATCCCGCGCCAGGCGCTGGCTGAGGAGCGCGGCGGCGCCCAATATGTGTGGGTCGTCAAGGGCGATGCCGCTCACAAACAGAACCTCACCCTGGGCCTCCAGGGGCGCCAGCGCGTCGAAGTCTTGAGCGGCCTCAACGGCGGCGAGGACATCGTGCTGCGCGGCGGCGAGAAGCTCAAAGAGGGCGACAAGGTCAACGTGCAGAATTTCGACTCGACCGCTCCCGCCGAAGCCGATGCCGAAGGCACCTCTAAAACCGAGGGCACTGAGCTATGAATTTATCCAAAGGGGCGGTCTTTCGCCCGGTCTTGACCACGATGGTCTTCCTGGGACTTCTTATCCTCGGCGCGGTGTCATTCACCCGCCTTCAGGTCGACCTATTACCCGAAATCGAATTCCCAAGCGTCTCGATCACGACCACCTATGAGGGCGCAGGCCCCGAGGAGATCGAGACCCTTATCACTCGCCCGGTTGAGCGCGCGGTCAGCACGATCTCGGGCATCGAGCGCGTTAATAGCTTGTCCACCGAGGGGCGAAGCCGCGTCTCACTGCGCTTTATCTGGGGCACCGACCTCGGCGAGGCGCTCAACGACGTGCGCGCGGCGGTCGAGCGCGTCAAAGGCCAGCTGCCCGAGGACGCCGACAGCCCGGTGGTCTATAAGCTCGACCTGGGCAACCTGCCGGTCGTCTACTTAGGGCTCTCCGGCGAGCTCGACGTCACCGAGCTGCGCCAACTCGCCGAGATGGAGCTCGGCCCTCGCCTTGAGCGCATCGACGGCGTGGCCAGCAGCGAGATCCGCGGCGGGCAAAAGCGCGAAATCCACATCCTCCTAAACGTCCAACGCCTCAAGGCGCTCAATATCTCGCCGCAGACCGTCGTAGACGCCCTGCGCCAACAAAACCGCAACGTGCCCGTCGGCGTGATCGAGCAATTCGACGATAATATCCTGATGCGCTCGATCGGTGAGGCGACCTCAGTCGAAGACTTCGCCCACGTCGTGGTCGACGTGCGCGCCGACAATGACGGCATCAAGAACCCGGTCTACTTGAGCGAAGTCGCCCAGATCGTCGACACCTTTGAGGAGCCCAATAACCTGGTGCGAATCAACGGAATTCCCGGCATCCGCATGAGCATCTCGAAGCAATCCGACGCCAATACCGTCGAGGTCGCAAACCAGGTGATCGCCGAGATCGAGAATATCAACCGCGACTACGACGGCAAAGCTCGCCTCACGGTGCTCGAGGACACCTCCGAGTATATCAAGGACTCCATCGCCAACGTGCAGACGAGCATCCTGATCGGCTCGATCCTCGCCGTGCTGGTGCTCCTATTCTTCCTGCGCGATCTTCGCTCCACTGCGATTATCGCCACCGCCATCCCGATCTCGGCCATCGGCATCTTCACGCTGATGTACCAATTCGGGCTCACCCTCAACCTGATTAGCTTCGGTGGTGTGGCCCTCGGTATCGGTATGCTCGTCGATAACGCGATCGTTATCCTCGAGAATATTTTCAAGAAACTCGAGGAAGGCGAGTCCCCCGAAGACGCCGCGATTAAGGGCTCCGCGGAGGTCGCCTCGGCGGTCTTCGCCTCGACGACCACGACCCTGGTCGTCTTCGTGCCGGTGATCTTTTTGACCGGCTTTGCCTCGATCTTCTTTGGCCAGATGGCCTTCGTCGTCGGGTTCGCGCTGGTGTGCTCGTTGGCCGTCGCGCTGACCCTGGTGCCGATGTTGGCGGCCAAATTTCTCAAGCCCAAATCCAACCAGATGGGCAGCAACAAAGGGCTCATCGGCGGTTTGCTGGCCGCCGTGGAGAACGCGTTCGGGAACCTGGCGGACTGGGCGCTCGCTCACACCATCACCACGTTGATCGCGGCCGCCCTGCTCTTGGCCGGCGCGCTGTCACTGTGGCCGATGATCGGCACCGAGTTGATGCCCTCCGAAGACCAAAGCTCGGTGAATATTAACCTCGAAATGCCGGTCGGCACGCGCATCGACCTCACCTCTGATGCGGTCGAGGCGATCGAGGCGCGCGTGCCGGAGCTCATCCCCGAGATGCTCTCAATGCGCACCGTCGTCGGGACGCCCGGCGCCTGGTCGAGCAGCGGCGAGGAGTCCGGCAGCATCGAAGTCAAGCTCGTTAAACCCGGCGAGCGAACGCGCAGCAGCGAGGATATCGCCAACGCGATTCGACCGCTGGTCTCCAACCTCACGCCCGGCGCGGATGTGCGGGTGATGCCGGGCGGCGGCCTGTGGATCTTGCGCGTGCTGCGCGGCGGCGGTGAGCGCCTCGAAGTCCAAGTGCGCGGCTACGACCTGGACACCGGCGACAAGCTCGCCCAGGACATGAAGGAGCTCATGGAAGGCATCGACGGCATCGCCTCGGCCTACGTGAGCCGCGAGCCGGGCGTCGCCGAATTGCAATTGGTCCCGGACCGCAAAAAGCTCGCGGCCCTGGGCGTCACGCCCACGCTGGTCGCCTCCCAGCTCCAGACCTATGTGCAGGGCTCACGCGCGACCGTCTTCCGCTCCAAGGGTGACGAGTTCAACGTGCTGGTGCGCCTGGCCGAGGTCGATCGCGCCGGCGTCGAAGCGGTCCTCGACGCCCCGATCGTATTGCCCGGCGTCGGCACCATGCCGCTTCGCGAGGTCGTCGAGGTGCGCAGCACCTCAAGCCCGCAGATCATCAACCGCGAGAACCAACGCCGCGTGGTCGGCCTCAACGCCGTGCTCACCGGTCACCGCGACCTCGGTTCAATCACTGACGAGCTGCGCGCGAAGATCCGCCAGGCGCCGACCCCGGACGGCTTCCACGTCCTGGTCAAAGGTGAGTCCGAGGAGCAGGGCAAGACCTTCGGCGGCCTGATCATCGGCCTGATCCTGGCGGTCGCGCTGGTCTATATGGTGATGGCCGCGCAATTCGAGAGCTTCAGTCAACCGCTCTATATTATGTTCTCGATTCCGTTCGCCGCCATCGGCGTGCTGGCGATGCTCGCCGCCACCGGGACGACCTTTAATATGCAATCATTCCTGGGTTGCATCGTCCTGGTCGGTATCGTCGTCAACAACGCCATCGTGCTCATCGACTATATCAACCTGATGCGCACGCAGCATAATTATGGGGTGCTCGAAGCCGTTCAGATCAGCGTGCGCCGCCGACTGCGCCCGGTCTTAATGACCAGCGCGACGACGACCTTCGCGCTGATCCCGATCGCGCTGGGCTGGGGCGAGGGTGGCGACACCCAGGCGCCGCTGGCGCGCGTGGTCATCGGCGGGCTCTTCGTCTCGGGACTCATCTCATTGGTGGTCATCCCGGTCATCTATAACTCGGTGGAGGGCTGGCGCGAGCGGCGCGCGAGCGCTAGGAAGGGAGACGAGACAGGCGCTGAGCCGGCGGTGTAACCGTGCCCATAAGGCACAAATGAAAAAGGGGTCACGATTAGGCGTCTCGGGCGAGCGCTGATTTTGAAGCCTCGCCCCAGACGAATACCTAATCGAATCAAACACTTATGAAAAACGCAGCCTATTTTTTCATCATCTCGCTGTCGATCGTCTTCATCCTGGTGCAGGGTAAGAGCATCCTCATCCCGTTTGTCTTCGCCCTGCTCCTCTGGTTTATCGTGCGCAATATCCGCGACGCGTTCGACAAGATCCCCTTCATCAACAGATATTTTCCCCTGTGGCTAAAGAACCTGATCCCGTCGGTTCTTTTGATCGCTGCGCTGACGTTCACCACCGAATTGCTGCTGGTCAATATCAACACGCTGGCCCAGTCATATTCGCTCTATGAGGGCAATGTGCTGGTCTTAATCGACAAAATCGACAACTTCTTTCACATCAATGTGCTGGAGTATTTTAAGGCCAATAGCAGCTTCTTTGTGTTTGGAAACCTGCTCCAAAGGATTATCGAATCTCTGACCGGTCTGGTGAGCAATACCTTTATCATCGTGATCTATGCGCTCTTTATTTTCCTTGAGGAGACCCATTTTGACACGAAATTAAAGACCGTGATCCAGGATGAATCCCAGCTGGCCAAGCTCAGCCGACTGCTCGACAAGATCGACCGGTCGGTCAGCAAATATATCGGCCTGAAGACGCTGGCGAGTTTCACCACGGGCGTGGCGAGTTATATAACGCTGGTCCTTGTCGGCGTGGACGCGCCTCTTTTTTGGGCCTTCTTAATCTTCCTGCTCAACTATATCCCCACCATCGGCTCCCTGATCGCGACACTCTTCCCCGTCGTCTTCTGTTTGCTCCAATTTGGCGACTTCTTTAAGGCCACGCTGGTCCTGACCATTGTGGGCAGCATTCAGGTTATCGTCGGCAATATTTTGGAGCCCGCGCTGGCCGGTAACACCCTCAACATCAGCCCGCTGGTCGCGATCTTTGCGCTCTCCTTCTGGGGGGCGATCTGGGGCATCACCGGCATGTTTTTGAGCGTCCCGATTACGGTCATCATGGTGATCATCTTCTCAAACTTTGAGAGCACGAAATCGGTCGCCATCATGCTGTCCGAAAAGGGCAAGATCTAGCCGCCTGCGGCGCACGGCTAAATCAATCCTCGCCAACCCCCACGAACTTCGCGATCTTGGCGTATTTGGCTTTGCCGATCCCCTTGACGCGCATCAAGTGGGCGGGCTTCCCGAACCGGCGCTTCTGCCGATAGTCCAAGATGCGCCCGGCCAACGCCGGGCCCACGCCCGGCAAGCCGAGCAATTGGGCGTGGGTGGCGGTGTTCAGGTCGAGCAACGCGGGGTTCACCGCTGGGGCGGGCGACGGCACTGGCGACGGGGCCGGCGCCGACTTCGCCGCCGTATCCGCTTTAACTTCAGGCTTCGCGCTCGCCCTCGACTTCGGCTTTGCCTTACGTTTGGTCTTCGGCCCCTTAAACCCCTGCGACTTACCCTCCGCCCAGCTCAATAATTGCTCACACTCCGCGCGCGTCGTCGTCAGTTTCAGTGGCGGCTTCGCGGCTTTCTCCGAGGTCATCACGGGCGTCTTCGGCGCCACCTCGACCGGCGCAGGCCTGACCTGCTCCTTGACCTCCTCGACCAGGCGAAGCGCGCGGGCCGCGGGCGGCGCGCTCGTCTTCGGCGCCTCGACCTTCTTCACCTGCCCTACCCCTCCGGCGTCCTCCTCGCACGGACAATTCACCGCCTCATAGCTCGCAATCACCGGCTCCGGTTGACTGCAAGCCACAAGCCCCAGCCCCCAGATCACCGCACAGCATAAAATCCATTCGATACGCATCGCATTCTCCTATCTCAACGCGCGCCCCACCAACCAGCAGGCCGCGCAATCTGATGAATTGAAACGAGCGGCGCACCACGCACCCCTCGCAATTGTTTTCGACAGAAAGGGGGGATTTGTTGCGTTTTATTTTTGAGATCGGCCCCAAGGAGGATTCAGGGGCTACTATTTAGGGGAGAAGCGTATTTGGTGAGGTGTGTTTTGGGGCGTGACGCAGGGGTCTAGGGCGGTGATTCTAAACGTGAAGATCCGGGGATCAAATGCAGGAGAGAGTGTTTTCCTCGAGGCATCATGCGCCCCAAACCACCATCACGGCGCGCCTTCAGCCCCCACAGCCTCTGTCCCGCGCGACAGCGGCGCGATCCGCAAATACGCGTCAGTGGTGCTGACCGGGCCATCTTCGCGGGTGGTGATGACCACGGAGCTCAGGGCGTTGAGCCAGGCCAGGCTTTGGGCGTGAGCGTCGTCGTCGCTCTTCTCGCTCAAAATCCCGCCGAGGCTCGCCGTATCAAGATACAGGCCCGCGGATTCATCCGGGCCGAAGAGGCGCGAGATGCCGATCTTCTCGAACTCAGCGCCCATCGGTCGCACCCCGCGCTCGAAGGCTCGGGCGTGCTCGAAGGCGACCGCGCTGTCGACGAAGATCAGGTGCTCATCGCCGAGTATCACCGCCCACTGAAGTTCGCCGTCGACCATCCATGCGTATTGAATGGTCAGGCCGGCGACTTGGCGCGATAATTTCCCCTTACTGACGGTGGTGAGCGCGTCGAGCACCAGCTCCAGGGGCTCGCGCTCTTTGATGGGCAAGAGCACGGCTTCGCGCGTGCTCTCAAGCTTCAGGGTGCGCAAGAACCACGGCTGCGCATCGGCTGGGTCGCGATTCAGGGCGTTCGGGTCGAGCCCGTAGGCGACCAATACCGCGTGGCCGCGCAGATTATCGAGCACATCCCGCAGCGCGTTGATGCTCAGCTCCCGGTCCAACTCCTCCCAAAACGTCGCGACCTCATCGCGCTGGTCCGCGGGCAGAAGACTGACAAATAGTTCGTAGAGTTTGCGCGGATCCAGCGACAACCGGGCGACGGCGAGGACACCGGGCTCGACGAGCCCGTCCGGGGCGGCGAGGGGGCCTTCGGCCTGCCCGAGGCTTGTGATCATCGCAGGCGCGGTCGGATTCCCCGGCACTAAAACGCGCAGGCGCACACCCTCGTCCAAAGACATCGAGTTCGCCGCCACGCCGATCGGTCCGACCTGGCTGAGCAGGCGCTTAAGCAAGGTATCCGCGTGCCCGCTGGCTTTGATATCGGCCATCCATGCCGCCGGTCGCACGATCCCAACCACGGCGCCCTGGGGAGTTAATTCGCGCAATAATTTCTGATTCGCCGCGTCCGCCACAAATCGAGGGCGCTTGCTCGCGGCCAGCCAGGTGCTTGGAAGACCCGTGTCATCCTCGTTAATCGACAACGTCTCGACGCGCACCGCGGCTAAAAGCGTATTATTGTCGACCCCGAGCCAGCCGAGCGAATCGCTGCCCTCACCGGGCGATGACAGCCTGAGCGCCCCATCGGCGCGCTCCACGACAAATCGCTCGCTCGCCGAATCGCCCTTGGCGGAAATTTCTGTACCCTCCGCTTGTTTATTCTCGGACGGGGCAGCTCCGAAGCCCTCAACAAACGCACCGAGCAGCTCGGCGTCTTTGACCTCGGCGGCGAAGACCCAATAGCCACGGTCATAATAAACAGCGGTCGGCGCGCTCGGGTCCAGGCCAATCTTCGTCAGGCTGGCGCTGTCAAACGGGTCGAACCCCGCGCTGCGATTCCAGGTCTGGCGGATCACCGAAACCCCATCAACCGGCAGGCGCTCATCAATAAACCCGAAGGCCTCCGTGGTTGTGGCCAGGTCTCTTGAAAAAAAGACGCTTCGCGCCGTCGCCGGGATATGCGCGCTGATATGCGCGTGGCGCGCCCACGACGCCTCGACCTGCGCCGAAGTCGTGCTCGATTTGGGCTCGGATGACTGGCACGAAAAGTTGTCACACGCGCCGGTTGCTCCTATAAATAGAAGGCCGACGAGCAGGACTCGCCAAAAATTCAAAGAGTCTGGTTTTGCATTGCCTGTCATCACGATATATTATAACTCGAGCGCGCTTCCTTGTCGAAGCTTCTAGATGTAACTCCCGCTGCTTACCTTTGATGACCCTTCGCGTCAGACCTACGAATTACCATTAAACGAGCCGCCGGTTGAACGATTCGCGACCTACATTAACCGACTTTGATGATAACTCCGAGCCGGAGTATATCGAAGCCGCGACCGTCGAAGAATTTGTCCACAAGACAAATATCTCCGATCAACAGGTCTTGGATCGTGTACTACTCCCCGGGCGCGAATTCGGACCATATCGAATTCTTGGCTTCGTCGCATCTGGCGGCATGGGAGAAATTTATGCGGCCACCCGCGCCAACAAAGACGGCGTGCAGAGCCGGCCGCTCGCGCTCAAGGTCATCAACCCCTCGCACTCCGGCGACTGGCGCATCGCGGAGCGCTTCAAACGCGAGGCGAGCATCTCCCAGGCGATTCGCTCGCCCAACGTGATTCGGGTCTACGAATACGGCGACCGGGAAAATAAGCCCTATCTGGCGATGGAATTATTGCGCGGCGAGGAACTCTTTGAGCGCCTGTGCCGAGTGCATACGATCTCCTTAGATGTGCTCACCGACCTCGCCCTGCAGATCCTGCAAGGCCTGGGCGACATCCATCGAAGCGGCTTCATTCATCGCGATATCAAGCCCGAAAATATCTTCATCGCCAAACAACCTGGCGGCCGGGAAGTCGCCAAAATCCTGGACTTCGGCATCGCCAAGCGCCGCGACGAGCGCTCCGATCCTCTCTTGAGCGTCGTCGGACAGATCTACGGCACCCCCGAATACCTCGCCCCCGAGCAGGCAAATCACCCGGACGTCGACCCGCGCGCCGATCTGTATAGCGTGGGCGTGATGCTCTATGAGGCCGCCACCGGCAGCCTGCCGTTTAACGGAGACACCTCCTATTCGGTCATCGCGGCGCATCAAAATGAGCCGATCCCTGCGATGCCATCTTCGATCGACCCGGCCTTCGCCGAGATCGTATATCGTGCGATGGCGAAATACCCAAACGATCGATTTCAAAGCGCCCAGGAGATGGCCCAGGTGCTCGGGCGCTGGCGCGATGAGACGAGCTGGGTAGACGGGCTTCCGGGAGAGGACTCGCTGAGCTTTGAAGATGTCTTCAGTACCCAGGATTTCGCGCCTAAAGTGACCCCCCAGCCCGTTCAGCGCGACACGATCCCGATGCCGCCAGAGGAGCTCGGGCAACCCACCCCTCCAGGGGCAACCAACCCAAAGGGCCCAGGCCTCGAGAAGTTAAGCGTGTCCAAACAGCGGGAGCGCAAGCTTCGCCGCATGCGCACCAAACTCCAGACCGATCACACCACCGAGTTAAAGCGAGCTCAGGGCAGCGGCGAATGGAAGCCGAAGAGCACGCCGGCGCTCGCGGCAGCGTCGCGGATGGCGCCGGCCCCGGCCACCACCGCGCCAGATGTTCAGAGTTCTGCGCGCGGCGCACAGATCGCGCGCGTCGTCACCTGGCTGGCCGTCGCGCTCATCGTCGCGGCGGTCGCCCTGGCCTTTTTGATGTGACCGTCGGCCCTGCTTCGGCGGCCCTCACACGGTAATCTCGACCCAAGATCCAATGAAAACTTTCGATTACGAAGCAAAGATCGCGCTCATCCCCCATGAGCCCGGCTGCTATTTGATGCGCGATAAGCGCTCAAAGATCGTGTATATCGGCAAGGCAAAGGACCTCAAAAACCGGGTGCGCAGCTATTTTCGCGCCTCCGGGGACACCCGCCATTTCGTCGCCCGGCTCCCCTATATTCTGGGGGATATCGACGTCATCATCACGGGCAACGAAAAAGAAGCGATCCTGCTGGAAAATACGCTCATCAAGGAGCATAAGCCGAAGTTTAATATTCGGCTAAAAGACGACAAAAACTACCTGTCGCTGCGCATCGATCTAAAGAAAACCTGGCCGCGCGTGGAGGTCGTGCGAAAGCGAAAAGACGACGGCGCGCACTATTTTGGGCCCTATCATTCGGCCCGCTCGGTGCGGCGCACGCTGCATATCGTCAACCGCTATTTCAAGCTGCGCACCTGCCCGGATTCGGTGCTCAACAACCGCAGCCGCCCCTGCCTGCAATACCAGATCAAGCGCTGCCCGGCGCCGTGCGTCTTCGCCCTGGACCGCGAGGAATATATGCAAAATGTCCAGGAGGTGATCCTCTTTTTGGAGGGGCGCGGCAGCGAATTGGTCGACGGGCTCACCGCCAAGATGCTCGCGGCGAGTGAAGAACTTGAGTTCGAAATCGCGGCGCATTTTCGTGACCAGATCGAGGCGATCAACACCGTGCTTCAGCAGCAGGTCGCGGTCACCAGCCCGCGGGTGGACCGCGACGCCTTCGGGTTTTACCGCGAGGGCGACCGCCTCACCATTCAGGTGCTCTTCGTGCGCGGCGGCAAGCTCGAGGGCGCGCGCTCGTTTAGCTATCAGGACCAGGAATTCCCCGACGCCGAGGTCCTCTCAAGCTTCTTGAACCTCTATTATAACTCGGGCACCGAGCCGCCCCAAGAGATCCTGTTGCCCATGGAGATCGAGGAGAGCGAGGTCGAGCACTATCAGGATATCTTCAGTGAATTGGCTCGGCGGCGTGTCTATATCCAGACGCCCCAGCGCGGCGCCAAAAAGTCGCTGGTCGACGTGGCGATGACCAACGCCAAGCACTCCTTTGAGGACGAGCATAAGAAGAAGGACCGCGCCACCGACCTGCTCGACAAGCTCGCGAAGCGCCTGGATTTAAAGCATTATCCCGAGCGCATCGAGTGCTATGACATCTCAAATATGCAGGGCAAACAGATCGTCGCAAGCCAGGTCACCTTCATCGGCGGCCAGCCCGAGAAGAGCGAATACCGCCGCTATAAGATGCGCACCGTCCACGAGCAGGATGACTTCGCGAGCATGCGCGAGGTCTTGATGCGCCGCTTCAAGCGCGCGCTCGACGAAGACGGCGACATGCCCAACCTGGTGGTCATCGACGGCGGCAAGGGCCAGCTTGGCCAGGCCATGACTGTCTTCGAAGATCTCGGCATCCACGACGTCGAGCTGATCTCGCTGGCCAAAGCGCGCAACGATAAGAGCGGCTTCCAGGACGACGAGATCACGTCGAGCCCGGAGCGGGTCTTTGTGCCGGGGCGCAAAAACCCCATCGTGCTCAAACAAAATAGCGCCGAGATGTACCTATTGGAGCGGCTGCGCGACGAGGCGCATCGCTTCGCGATCACCTTTCACAAGAAACTGCGCCGCAAAGAAACGCTGCACTCAACCCTGGACGATGTCCCGGGGGTGGGGCCCAAGACGCGCAAAAACCTCTTGCGCCATTTTGGCAGCCTCAAGAAGGTCAAGGGCGCGAGCCCCGCGGAGCTCGGCGAGGTCGACGGGGTCGGTGAGAAGATGGCCGAGGAGATTCACGCCTATTTTAATGGTCGCGCGCCCTGACAAATCAGGGCGCTCGAACCAAATTTTAACGCCCTTCACACCCGCGCTCATGGACAGGCTTCGGCGCCGAGTCCGGGTATTCGCGCCAGAGCTCCCACGACGCGCAAATCTGGTCGCGCTCCACATACTCAAATAACGCCTCGAGCGACTTCTGCTCAGCCAGCCCAGCCGCCTGAAACTCCTGCTGCAACGCGCTGAGGTCTTTGACGGTGATGGTGTCATCCCCCGCGATCGCCGCGGGGTCCGAGGCACCTAAGAGGTGCCCGATGAGCAGCGTCGCCATGTCCGTCAGATACTCGGGCCCCTCGGCCAGCACCGCCGTCGCCCGGAGCTTCTCGGCGCGGCTCGGCGCCTCGAGCTCTGCCGCGAGTGGACGCGTCGGCTCGGGCAACCGCGCCGGGTCCATCGTCCCAGGCGCACCGCTCGTTAAAAACTCCGCATAGATCGCCCGCGCCGGCAGTCCGCGCGCCTCTGCAGCCTCAAGCACCTTTTCAACGCGCGCGTCCTCCTTATGCGCCACCGCCCAACCCCAGATCGGCGGGGCAAACGCCGCGGATTCCTGCGCGCGGTAATAAGCGGCCATATCCGCCTCAACATCGGCCTCCATCACGATCATGCTGCCCGCGACATAGACAAAATAATCAGTCGCCAGTTCACGCTCACCGCCGCCCGCCAGGCGAAGCAGGGTATCAAGCGCCTCCTCGCTGCGCTTTGGCGTCTGCTCGGCGTCGCTCGACTCACGCGGCGCCGCCTCGTTGGAGGCCGCCTCGGAGGCCGCCAAGTCGTCTGCTGACGCCTGCGGGGCCGACTGACACCCGCCACACACAAGCATCGCGACCAAAATAGCGCCGCCTAAAAACTTTGAAGAAACCGAAGCACCCGGGCCTTTATTTAGGTTCATCATGTTGAAATCCCTTCGCATTATACCGCTGAATACATCGCCAATAATCCCATCGCCCAGGCCGAAACAAGGCATCGTTTTACTCCCCGAAATACCCATACCTCTTTGAGCGCGCTAATAGGTGTCAAAATTTCTGAGTGCAGGCAAGCGCCTCGGGCTGGCACTTGACCCGACCCGATCGGTGTATCCACTTGGCAACGGTAGGCGCAATTGCGTCCCGGGTTGCTCGCAGGATGCGATAATGCTAGGCCAATCCGTCCATAAACCGCACCTTCGACATTTTTGTGTCGTTGCCTTGAGATACTTTTTTTGGAGCCTATTGCATGGCGAATCGTCTGAAGCTCATCGTTGTCGGCCTCTGCTTAACCTTCGCCGGAGCTGCGTGCTCCTCCACGCCGGATGTGCCCGATCAGGGCCCGGCCCATGACTATGCCTCGGCCCAGGACGAGGAATCCGCGACCGCCGCGGGCGCCCAGGATGGCCAGGCAGACGGCGAGGCCGCCGAAGAAGCAAAAGTCCCGCAGGCCACCGGCCCCGTGGCCGAAGTCGACGGCGAGCCGATCACCGCCGAGACCTTCAACAAAGAAGTCAGCAAGATTGTCGCCTCCGGCCAGGTGCCGCCGCAACTGCTCAGCCAGCTCAGCGGCCAGATCGTCAATAAGATCGTCGACAAGACCCTTATCGATAACGCCGTAAAGCGCGCCGATATCAAAATCGCCGACGAGAAGGTCGACGCGCGCGTCGACCAGATCCGGGCGGAATTTGCCGCGGCAAACCAAGGCGTCGACGGACAGATGGGCTCGCTTGACACCCTGGTCGCCCAGCTCGGCATCTCCAAAGAGGAGTTCTACGAGTCGGTGCGCGAATCCCTGGCGATCGAGCAACTCCTGGCCGACAACGGCATGACCTACCCCACCGCCGAGGAAATCCGGGCTTTCTACGACGAAAACCCCGAGGCATTCGAGCAACCGGAGCAGGTCCACGCTCGCCATATTCTCATCAAGGTCCCCGAGGACGCCGACGAGGCGGGATGGGAGTCCGCGCGCAAACGAGCCGCTGAGATTCAAACCAAAGCGTCGGCCCCCGACGCCGACTTCGCCGCGCTCGCAGCGGAGCTCTCCGAAGGCCCGCTGGGCGCGCGCAACGGCGGCGACCTCGGATGGTTTGGCCGCCAGCAGATGGTCCCTGAATTCGAAAAGGTCGCGTTCACGCTGGAGAAAAATGCCATCTCCGAGCCGGTTCGCACCCAATTCGGCTGGCATATCATCCAGAAGCTCGACCACCGCGAGGCCGGGGTCATCGCCTTTGATAAGGTCGAAACCCGCCTCGAGAACAAGATGCGCAATGACCAGGTCCAGAAGGCCCTGTCTGATCTGCTGAGCGAGTTGCACGCATCGCAGAAGATCACGCTTCACCTCGAGAATATCAAATAAGGTACTCACCGCCCGGCGACGCTTGTCGTCGCCGCGTTCAGCCCCTCATTGCACGAGTGCAGCCATGTCGATTCGCTCAATCAACCCTGCGACGGCCGAAGCATTTGCCGAATACCCACTCGATGACGCGGCCTCGCTGGAGCGCAAGTTGACGCGTGCGGCGAGGGGCTTTGAAAACTGGCGCTGGACCAGCTTCGCCGAGCGCAGCCGCCTGATGAATCGGGTGGCTGAGCTGCTGCGCGAGCGCAGCGAAGAATACGCCGAGCTGATGACCGACGAGATGGGCAAACCCATCGCGCAGGCCCGCAGCGAGGTCGAAAAATGCGCCTGGACATGCGCCTATTTTGCCGAACACGCCTCCCGCTTTTTACAGACCGAAGAGATGCAGAGCGACGGGTCGCGCGCGCTCATCCGCTTTGACCCGCTGGGCACGATCTTCGCGGTCATGCCCTGGAACTTCCCATTCTGGCAGGTCATCCGCTTCGCCGCGCCGCACCTGATGGCGGGCAACGTGGGGCTCCTATCGCACTCGGCCAACGCGGGGGGCTGCGCCACGGCGCTGCACCGACTCTTCAAAGACGCCGGCTTCCCCACGGGCGTCTTTCAAAGCCTTTTTATCGAGAACGAAACTGCCGAGCAGGTCATCGCAGACCCGCGCGTCAAGGGCGTCAGCTTAACGGGGTCGGTCAAGGCCGGCCGCGCCGTCGCCGCCCTGGCCGGCGCCCACCTCAAGCCATGCGTGCTGGAATTGGGCGGCTCAGACCCCTTTATTGTGCTGGCCGACTGCGACCTCGACGCGGCCATCGAGCAGGCGGTCGTCGGGCGTATGATCAATAATGGGCAGAGCTGCATCGCGGCGAAGCGATTCATCGTCGAAGACAGCGTCTACGATGATTTCGTCACGGGCTTCCACCAAGCATTGGCCGCCCAGAAGATGGGCGATCCAAACGACGAGGACACCGACCTGGGCCCGATGGCCCGCGACGACCTGCGCCAGGCCCTGCACGACCAGGTTCAGAAGAGCATCGCCCAGGGCGCGCGATGCGTGCTCGGCGGCGAGCTGCCGGAGACCGACGGATTTTATTATCCGGCGACCCTGCTGGTCGACTGCGACGCCACGATGGAATGCTTCGCCGAAGAGACCTTCGGACCGGTCGCCGCGGTGGCGCGCGTCGCCGACACCAGCGCCGCCATCGAGTTGGCCAACAACACCCCCTACGGGCTGGGCGCCTCGATCTGGACCGAATCATCGACCCACGGCCTGAAATTGGCCGAGCAGATCGAGGCCGGGCATGTCTCCATCAACGGCATCGTCAAGAGCGACCCGAGGCTCCCCTTCGGCGGCATCAAAGACTCGGGCTATGGCCGGGAATTAAGCCGCTTTGGTATTTTGGAATTCGTGAATAAGAAGACGGTCTGGGTCAAATAACCCGGGCGGCGAAACACCGCCCGAGGCGTCATTCACCCATCTCCTGCGCCTCCACCGGCTCGCGGGCGTGACCCGCGGCCAAGAGGGTGCGATTTCGCCCGATGGACTTTGCCCGGTAGAGCGCCTCATCGGCGGCCGAGATAAGCTCCACATGCGTCTGGGCGGGGATCTCAGGATAAGAGGCCACGCCCGCGCTCACGGTCAACTCCAGCTCAACTTCGCCGTGCCTAAAGCTCTCGGACTCGACCAATTTCCGCAATCGCTCGGCCGCCTTAAATCCCTGCTCCGCGGTCAACTCCCGACAGATCATCGCGAACTCCTCGCCGCCATAGCGCGCCAGAAAATCCTCTTCCCGTACCGCCTCGAGCATGCACGCCCCAAGACGCGCGAGCACCGCATCGCCCACCACATGGCCGTGGGCGTCGTTAATCTGCTTAAAATAATCGATATCGAAAATGATCACGGACAAGGTCGCGCCGTAGCGCGCGGCGTATTCGAATTCAGCCTTAATCTTTTGGTCGAAATACGCCCGATTTCGCATCCCGGTGAGCCCGTCGTTGATCGCGGCGTCTAAGAGACGCTTTTGAAACGCCTGGTCCACCTCGTCCTGATAGGTGAAGCGCAAGATCGTCTCGGTCCCCAGGGTAATCTTATCGCCCTGATGCAGTTGGTGGGCCCCCTGGATGCGCTCGCCGTTGACGTAGACACCGTTCGAGCTGCCGAGGTCTTCGACGAAGCCATCCGGGTCCCCCATGCGGTTGGGGCGCAGATAAAAACACGCGTGCCGGCGCGAGACGCCCTTGTCGTTGATGATGATATCGGACTCATCCGAGCGCCCGACCTCGCGGGCGTGCTCCCCAAGCGAGATATAGTGGCCCATCATCGGCCCGGTCAAAAAGAGCAAACAGGCCGCGCGTGTCTCCTGGTCGGCGAATGACTCTTCGACCAAATCGTAGGCAACATCCGCGGTAATATCGTCCGCGAACTCCCCAATACTCTTCAACTTATCGTCCTCGGACATGCCTACTCCACAGATTTCCGCCAGAGTTCATGAGCACCTGTCGCCCATGTTATTCACTTCGCACTCTGAAACCAAGCGCGGCTACAACTTATGCTTCGGCAGCCCCAAAAGATCCCGAGGCACCCAAAGCCCCCGCCCCCACAGAAAGAAACCGATAGCGGCCGAAATTAGCACGCGGCGGCGCAACCAACAATACGGCGCTCACTGGCCCGTAGCGATTCAGCGCGCGCCCCCCACTCGGGCGCCGCCTCAGCCTTGCCGGCTCCCCCCCCGGAGCAGCGCTCAACGATAGGGAGCGATTCGTCGCGTGGGTCCTGCCGGATTGCTCGCCAGCGAAGAAACCAAACCCCATAAACCATTGATTTAATTGGGCAATAAACAACATCAAAAACCCGACTAAATCATAGCCCGACACGTTTCTCTGTTTATTTATCACACCAATGAGGTAGATTTGAGCTGCAAATCGGGGCCGGCCAACATGTCTCGCGCGGGATATTTCGACGCGAAAACGCCCGCATACCCCGTTGCCAATGCGCGCGTTGGTCTGATACGCTCCGCTCGACTTCACCGCCATATGTCACAACTTAATAAACCCGAGCTCAACGCTCGGATTTTGCTCGGAAATAGGGCCCGATATGAATGAAGAGATCCGCGAATTGCAGCAAACGCTCAAAAGCGATCCTTCCAACCGTGAAGCCTTCGACGCACTCGCCGACCAATACGCCGCCAGTGGCGATTGGCGCCGGCTGCGCTGGCATTACGAGAAATTCAGCGATCATCTCGACGCCGAACAGGACTTCTCCCAACTGATCTTCGTGTTGCGCGAGCTCGCCGACGCCGAGGAGAATAGCAAAGAGAAATCCGCCATTTTGGTTGCCCTTGGCGACGTGCTCTACAAGCACCACGACAACCATGACGACGGCATGGCCGCCTACCAAAAGGCGTTCCAAACCTATCCCGAAGACACCCTTAGCCTCGACCGAGCCCGCGGCGTCTACCGCCAGTCGGGGCAATTTCAGCGCGTTTTGCTGATCTATGATCTCGAATGCGGCGTCAAAAAAGAGGCCGCCGCCAAGAATCAGGTGCTGGTGCGCATGGCCCAGGTGCACGGGGATTTCCTCGGCAGCCGCGACGAGGCCCTGAGCATCCTGGCGCGCGTGCTGGAAAATGATCCCGCGCATGAGATGGCCAACTTCATCCAGGATATCTACCAGGCCGGCGGCAGCGTCGAGGCCACGGTCAAAGACAAGGTGCGTGAGGGTCATCAGGCGGCGCAAAGCGGTCAGAAAAAACACGCCGCCGACGCCCTACTTCAGGCCGCAAAACTTGAGCAATATCGCGAGGGTGGCGCGCTCGAAGAGTCCGCGAAGCTCGCCGAACAGGGGCTCCAATTTGAGCCCGAGCACCCCGAGCTGCGCGCGTTTCTGGCCGAGGCCAACGAGACGCTTGCCCAGGGTGAAGAGCCCCTGGACCAGGCGGACACTCCCGAAGAATCCGGAGCGCCGAGCGAAGCGGACGCGGCTGAAAATGAAGACAGCGACGTTAGTGAAGTCAGCGAAGTTAGTGAAGTCAGCGAAGCTGATTCACTCGCCGAAGACTCCGCCAGCGACCCCCTTGACGAGGACTCCCTCGCCGCTGACGGCGGCGAGGTCAGCGAAGTCGAGTCGATGCTCTCGGCAGCGGCCAGCGAAGCGGACGAAGACGAGGACACCGCGAACCTCAACGACTTTGACAAAGCCCGAAAGACCCTCAAAAAAGAGCCCGACAACCTCGACGCGCTCGCGGTCGTGCGCGACCAACTCCGCGCTGAGAGCGCCCTTGAGGAGCTCGCAGAAATCCTGTCCACGTCGGTCAAATATCTGCGCAAAAAGGACGGCGAGCTCGAGACGATGGTCGAGCTGGCCAATCTGTATTGGCAGGATCTGGGCGACTCAAAGAACGCAGAATATTATTTCAAACGCATCAAGCTGCTCGACGCCGAGCAGGCCGATATGCTGGCGTTTTACGAGGATTATTATCAGCAAAATGGCGAATGGCGAAAACTCTTCTCGCTGCTCAATAGCCGCCAGCGAGACAGCGAAAACGAGGCCGAGTCGCTCGAATTAAGCGCTCGCCTCGCCCACATCGCCGAAGTTCAGATGGACAGCCCCGAGAAGGCCATCGACGTCTGGAAAAATTTCGAGCGCGAATTCCAAAGCCACCCCCAGGCCCGCGAGCAACTGCGCCGCCTCTACGAAGAGAACGGCAAATGGAACGCGCTGGTCGACTTCCTCAAAGACCGCGTGCGCGCCCTCGAAGAAACCGAGGCAGAAACCGGCGCACAGAACCGTGAAGCGCGCGTGCTCCTGCTCGAGCGCATCGCCGAGATCTATCGCGATGAGCTCGGCCTCGACACGATGGTCATCAATACGCTGACCGCCATCATGGAGCTTGAGCCCGACCACCAGGCTGCCTTCGACGAGCTCAAAGACAAGCTCGCCGCGGGGCGGCGTTGGAATGACCTCGCGACCCTGCTGCAGGAGCGCGCCGAATTGCTGCTTGAGCGCGATGAGCGCAACGAAGCGCTCGGCCTCTTCTTGCAGGTCGCCGACATCTGGCAGGAGAGCCTGCGCAATGTCACCCAGGCGCTGCCGCACCTGGAGCGGGTCCTCGAGATTCAGCCCGACCACGCCCCCGTGCGCGCGCGCCTGGCCGAAATTTACGAGAAGCGCCGCGACTATGAGTCCCTCTTTGACCTGAAATTCAGCGCCCTCGAGCAGACCCCGGTCCTGGAACAAGAGGCGCATCTCGAAGAGCTCCTCGAGCTTGCCGAAGACCGCCTTCGCGACCCCGACCGCATCGTCAAGGTGCTCGTCAAACTCCAAGAGCTTCGCCCCGAAGATGCGGAACTCATTGGGAAATTAGAGTTTATCCATCGGCGAAACGACGACTTCGCCCAGCTCGCCAGGACCCTTGAAGCGAAGGCTGCCCTGGCCGCGAAGAACGACGCAGACGCCGACAGCGCCACGGTTCGAAGCGACGCATTGCGCGAAGCCGCGCGCCTGCACGAGTCGCAAAACGACGACCCGACCAGCGCCGCGCGCATCTGGCAAACCCTGCTAGACGAAGACGCCGACGACCAGGAAGCCTTGGGCCGCCTGACCGATATCTATATCAAGAGCGAGGACCTCGACCCGCTCCAGGCCCTCTACGCCCAACGCGATGAGCTCAAAGAACTCTGCCACCTGCTGAACGTGGCGGCCGAAGCCGAGCCCGGTGACGCCCGAAAACGCGTGCTCTACCGGCGCATCGCCGACATCGCCACCGACCCGCTGGAGGACCGCGAGATGGCGGTCGACAGCCTCACAAAGCTGAGCCAGGTGGTCGAAGATCCGCGCGATATCGCCCAGGAACTCCGCGAGCATTATGAAGCGCTGGGCGATCTGGACGGACAGATCAGCGCGACTCACCTGCGCCTCAAGCACGCCGAAGACGACGCGCAGCGCTTCGAGGCCCTGCACACGCTCGGAAACCTCGCGCGCAAAAACGACGACCAACCCGGCGCGCTGGAGTGGTTGCTCCAGGCCGCGACGCTTCGCCCCGGCGCAGACGACGTGCTCGATGAGGCCGAAGAAGTCGCGCGCGATAGCGCCTCGATGGGCCTTTTTGTCGAGCATATCGAATTGGTCGCCGACGAAGTCGCCGAGCCCAAAGAAGACGGCGATGACGCCGCAAACGCAGCCCTCAGCGCCCGCCTATGGCAGCGCATCGGCCGCGTCTTGCGCGACGACCAGGAGAATTACGCCGGCGCCCTCACCTATTTTGAGCTGCTGCGCGACCAGGACCCCAGCGACCTCGACACCCTCGACGCCCTCGAAGAGCTCTACGAGCTCACCGAGCAACCCGAGAAGCGCATCGAAGTCCTGCGCGACACCATCGACATCCTCTCGTCAAACGGCGCAGAGCGCGTCGACCTGGTCGACCAACTCGCCAAAATCGCCGACGTCCAGCGCACACACCTCGATGAATCCGACGCCGCGCGCTCGACCTACGCCGAGATCCTCGACCTCGAACCCAATCACCTCGGCGCCCTGCGTGGGCGTCGCGGGCTGCACTGCGACAACGAGGAATGGCACGAGGTCGTTGACTCCCTTCGCCATGAAATCGGCCTGCTGTCGCTCGACGCGAGCGACGCCCGCACCAAAGCCCAGATGGAGCTCGCCGACACCCTGCGCTTGCGCCTGGATGATCCGCGCGAGTCCATCCATTATTACGGCCAGGTGCTGGCCGAGCAGCCCCAACACGAAGGCGCCGTCACGGCGGTCGAAGAGCTGCTCTCAGAGCCCACGCTGGCCCGCGAAGCCGCGCTGATGCTGGAGCCGATCTTCCGCGACACCGAGCGACCCGCCCAGCTTGCGCGCGCGCTCGAGGCACGCCGCGCGATCAGCGATGACCGCTTCGAAGAGGCCGAAATCCTCGACGAGCTCATCCCGCTTTATCACGAGAAGCTCGACCAGACCGAGAAGGCATTCGAGCACGCCTGTCGCCAATTCGAACTCGACCCGGGCCGCGAAGAAATCTGGCTGCGCGTCGAGCAACTTGGCGCCAAGCTCAACCGCTGGGCGACCATCGAGGAAGTCTTCTCGGCCCACGCCAACGAGAACGAAGAGAAGAGCGGCTCCTTCACCAATATCAACCTCTTGCGCCACCTGGCCGCCATCCGCGAATACCAACTTCGCAAGCCCGAAGAGGCGCTGAGCGCCTGGAAACAGGTCCACGCCGCCGAGCCGACCGACCCGGCCGTCATTGACGCGCTTGAGCGACTCTATCGCCAATTGGGACGCGAAAAAGAGCTCGTCGACGTCCTCGATATTCGCGAGAACCTCGGCGACAACGACGCCACTCGTATCGAAATCCTCTCGGAGATCGCGCTGCTTAGCGAGACCGCCCTCGACGATCGACCGCGGGCCATCGACGCATATCGACGCGTCTTGCTCCTGGAAGAAGACCACCCCGAGGCCGTCGACGCGCTCGCGCGACTCTACGCCGAAACCGAAGCCTGGCTGGACCTCGACGAGCTCTACGTCGCCCAGGCCGACCTCGCGATGGACCCGGATCGCCGCCGGCACTTCCTGCTTAACCTCGGTAAGATTCGGGCTGAGCACCTCGCGGACTCGGATGGCTCCGCCGACATCTTGTCACAATTGCTGCGCGAAGACCCGAGTGACGCGGAGGCTACCGCCGCGCTCGAATCCCTCGACACCGCCCTGCTCGCCCAGAATATTCGCAAGGAATTGCGCTTTGATATCGCGCGCACGCTCGAGCCGGTCTACCGAACCGGCGAGGCATTCCCGAAGCTCGCCGGCGTCCTGGAGACCCAGGCGGAGCATACCCTCGAAGTCTTCGAAAAGGTCGCCCTGCTCGACGAACTCACCGGCATTTATCTCGAGGAACTCGACGACTCTGAGACCGGACTCTCCGCGCTGCAACGCGCGGTCCTGGCCGACCCCGACGACGCCGCGCGCCGCGAGCGCCTGGTCGAGGTCGCCGCCGAACTCGACGAACTTGAGAGCGCCGCGAGCACCCTGGAAGACGCCGCGCTCGAGGCCGATATTCTAAGTTCCGGGCCGATCTATCGCCAACTCGGCGCCCTCTACGAAGACAAACTTCAGCAAGCCGGCCGCGCGGTCGACGCCTATGAGCGCGCCCTCGAACAGGACGAGTCCGACGAGCAATCCCTGCTCGCCCTGGAGCGCCTCTTCCAGAATACCGGCCGCTCCGAAGACCTCGCCGCGAACCTTCGCCGTCAGGTGCCCTTCGCCGATTCGGCCCGCCGAACCGAGCTGCTGAGCCGCGCCGCGACCCTCTTCGAAGACGTGCTCGACCGTCCCGACGACGCCGCCCAGACCTATCACGACCTGCTCCAGGAGCAACCCGATTCGGCCGACGCCTTCGACGGACTCGAGCGCGTTTATTCGGCCGGCGAGCGCTGGATCGACCTGTCGGAAGTCCTGCGAAATCGGGCAGATGCGACCTACCAGGACGCCGAGCGCATCGCCGCGCTCGAGCGCCTCGCCGAGGTCCAGGCCAACCAGCTCCACGACCGCCACGAAGCGATCACGGTGCACCGCGAGATCCTCGGCCTCAACCCGCAGCACCACGGCTCCCTCGACGCCCTGACCGCCTTCTTCGAAGAAGACGCCCAGTGGCACGAATTGGCCGATATTCTGCGCAGCAAATTGGCCGCCACCACGCCGCAAGAAGGCGAAGAATTCGACGCCCTGCAGCTCAAACTCGCGGGCGTCCTGCGCGGACAACTCTTCGACATCGACGGCGCGCTCGAGCTCTACCGCGCAGTCCTTCAGCGCACCTCCGGCCACCCCGAAGCGGTCGCCGCCCTGCGCGAATTGCTCGACGACGACAACTACGCCGCGCAAATCACCGGCGATCTGGTCACCTATTATCGCGCTAACGACGAGTTCGACGCCCTCATCGAGGTCTTTGAGACCCGCGTCGCGAAGAGCTATGAGCCCAGCGAAAAAGCCGAATTCCTCGAGAAGATCGCCCGCGTTTGGGCCGACGATCTCAAGCAACCCGGCCGCGCGATCGACCCGATGGGCGACGCATGGAAGCTCGAGCCGCGCCGAAACGACCTGCAGGAAGCCCTGCTCGACCTGTGCAGCATGAGCGCCGCGGCCGCCGGTGAAGACGGCGAAGCCGCCGTGTGGGCCCGCCTCAGCGAGATCTACGAAGACGTGCTCGCCGAGGTCAATGCGCCCGAGCAGCGCCTGGACTTGCACCTCGCGCTCGCCCAGCTCTACCGCGACCAGCTCGACGACGCCCCGCAAGTCGAGACGCATTTCCGCGAAGTCCTCGCCCTCGACCCGCGCCATGAGCTCGCCTACCACGCGCTGGAAAGCCTGCTTATCAGCCAGGATCGCTGGGTCGACTTTATCGAGCTGCTCGAGCGTAAATTCGACGTGTATATCTCCGAAGATATCAACGAAGGCGTCGAGACCTTGCTGCGCATCGCCAGCGTCCAGGAAGAGCAACTGGAGGACGGGTTCAGCGCCGCCGACACCTACCGGCGCGTCCTCGACATCGAAGAGAATGACCCCAGCGCCAAGCGCGCGCTCAGCCGCCTCTTCCGAGCCCAAGAGCGTTGGCAGGACCTGTGCGACCACCTGCGCGATTGCATCGCGCTGACTCATGACGGCGACGAAATTGTCGCGCTCAAACAAGAACTCGGCGACATCCTGCGCGAGCAGATGGACGACCCGGTCGAGGCCCTCGAGGTCTATCGCCAGGTGCTCGACGAGCGCGACGCGAACCCGGAGACCATCGCCGCGCTGGAGCAACTCTTCGCCGACACCGCTCAACCCGAACTTCGCGCCGATATCGCCCGGGTCATCGAGCCGTATTATCGCCAGAACGACGCGCATGCGCAGCTTATCGAGGTCCTTGAGGCGCGGGCCGAATCGGCCTCCTCGCCCGAGGACACCAACGCCTATTTACTCGAAGCCGCCCAGCTCGCAGAAGCCGAACTCAGCGACGCGCCGCGCGCCGCTGGGATTTTGACCCAGCTCTTCCAGCACGCGCCGCAAGAGCGCCACGTGCGCGTCCAGCTGCACCGCCTCCAGGTACAGCTCGGCGATTGGACGGAGTTCAGCGACCTGTACCGCGAGGTGCTCGCCACCAATTTCGAGGTCGATGACGCCCTTCGGGTCGAGCTGCTCTGCGAGCAAGCCGCCATCTTCGAGGAGCGCCTCCAAGACTTCGACGAGGCCCGTCGAACCTACGGCGAGGTGCTGCTCTTCTCGGTCGACCATGCCCCGGCCATCGACGCCACCGAGCGCCTGCTCGCGCGCACCGAGAGCTGGCCGGAGCTCGCCGAGTTCTATCGCGACCGCGCCGACGCGGCCGCCGACCCCCTGGAAGCTCGCCGCTGGCTGGAGCGCCTGGCCACCCTCTACGAAGAGATCTTGAACGAGCTCGACGAGGCCATCGCGGTCTACGGACGAATCTACGACCTTGAGCCGGCCGACAGCCCCATCCAGCAGACGCTCGCGCGCCTCTACGGCCACGCGCATCGCTGGCATGACCTGGCTGACCTCTACCGCCAACGCATCGACGCGAGCCTCGACCCGCAACTCACCATGGAGCTGCGCTTCCAACTGGCCGGCTTGCTCGAGGGTGAGCTCGACCTGATCGAAGACGCCTTGCAGATCTACCGCGATATCCTGGCCGATAACCCGGACCACCCCGAGACCCTGCGCGCCCTGGAGGGCTTGCAGCGCGACCTGAGCAGCCGCGACGACGAGCGCGCCCAATATCGCCCGCAAGTCATCGACCTGCTGCTTGAGCATTATAACGAGAAGAATCACTGGCGCCGCATCGCCGACCTCCTCGAAGAAAAAGAGAAGCTCGCCGTCGACGCCGACGGCCAGGTCAGCACGCTGTCCGAGATGGCCGAGCTGATCCAGCGCAGCGCCAACGACGACGCCGACCGCATGCGCGCGCTCGTCAAGCTCACCCGCGCGTTCTGCATCGACCCGAGCAACGACTCCTTGCGCGAGCGCGTCAACGAGCGCGCCGAGCAACTCGACGCCTGGGAGCGCGTGGTCCCGATCCTCTTGCAGGGGCTGGAGAACACCGACAACCCCGACACCCAGGCCTCGCTGCTCATCGCGATCGCCGAGACCTACGCCGGCCCGCTCGAAGACCGCGGCAGCGCGATCACCGCCTATCAGCAAGCCGTCGACATCAACGACGACCCGCGCGCGCTGGGCCAATTGCAGCGCCTCTACGGCGAACTCGAGCTCTGGGAGCCGCTGGTCCTGGTGCTCAAACGCCGCCTCGACAACGAATTTGACGGCGATACGCGCAACAACCTGCTCAAGCGTATCGCGATGATCTACGACGAGATTCTGGAGTCGCCCGAAGGCGCCATTGGCGCCTACGAGGATCTTCGCTCCGAAGATCCCGGCGAGATTTCGGTGCTCGACGCCCTCGCCCGTTTGTACCGGCAGGAGGAGCAGTGGGCGGATCTCGAAGAGGTCCTGCGCGCCAGCGCCGACATGGTCGAGGACGACCAAGCGCGTGGCGAATTGCTCGTCAAACTCGCCGCGATTCAGGACGATAAGCTCGATAATTCCATCGACGCCATCACCACCTACCGCGCGGTCGTCGCCCAAGATCCCGGCAATAAAGACGCCGTTCGCGCCCTGTCGCGCCTCTACGAGGGCTCGCAGAACTGGCCGGAATTGCTCGACAATCTTACGCTGGAAGCCGAGTTCGTCGACGCCGACGACCACGACGCGCTGAGCACCCTCGACATGCGCCGCGCCATCGTGTTGATGGACAAGCTCAACGCATCGCGCGAGGCCCTCGACCCGCTGCGCCGCATCTTGGAGCGCGACCCGGGCAACCTGGACGCCCGCGAAGCCGTCACCGAGTTGCTTGAGCACCCCGACACCCGCCGCGAAGCCGCGCAGATCCTCCAAAAGATCTACCGCGACGCCGAGGAGTTCGAGACGCTCAAAGACCTCTACGAGCGCCGCCTGAGCTATCTTGAGGAGCCCGAGCTGCGCGCCGAGGTCTATATGGAGCTCGCCGCGCTTCACGAAGATCAATTCGGCTCGACCCAGATGGCGTTTATCACGCTGAGCCGCGCCTTCGGCGAGTTGCCGGCCTTCGAGTTCATCCGCCTGGACCTCGAGCGTTTGAGCCGCAGCCTGGGCAACGCCGACGAGCTGGCCGCGACCTACGAAGACACCCTGGAGGCCGCGGTCCTGGACCCCGACGCCGAGCTCGCCCTGCGCAAGCGCACCGGCGAGATCTACGCCCTGGAGCTTGAGGATTACCCCGCGGCCATCACCCAATTTGAGGCCGCGCTGCGCATCGACGAATACGACCGCGACGCCCTCGACGCCCTCGACCGCCTCTACCAGCAAGCCAGCCGCTGGGAAGAGCTCGCCGAGGTGCTCCAAACCCGCCTGGCGGTCAGCGACCCCGAGCAGCTCAACGACGTGCGCTTCCGCCTGGCCTACCTGAACGAAGTCGTCTTCCAACAATATCACGAGGCGCTCGAGCTCTACCGACCGATCATCGTCGAAGAGCCCGCCCACCGCGGCGCCCTTGAGGGGCTAAGCCGCATGACCGGCGTGCCGGAATTGCTGCGCGAGATCTGCGAATTGCTCGAGCCAAGCTACGAGAGCCTGGAGGCGCACGAGGCGCTCGCCGAGCTCTATGAGCTTAAACTAGAGGTCGCCGACAGCTCCGCGGAGCGCGCCGAACTCTACCGACGCATCGCCGAATTGCAGGTCAACGAGCTCGAAAATATCTACTCGGGTTATGCCTATCTGGGCCGCGCGCTGCGCGAAGATCCGCACGATATTGACGTCCAGAAACGCCTCGAAACGCTGGCCGCCGAGCACGAATTGCACGACCAACTCGTCGCGCTTTACGAAGATATCGTCGACACCCTCGACGACCCGGTTCGCCTCTGCGAATTGGCGCTGCACGCCGCAGACGACGCGCTGAATGTGCTCGAAGAGCCCAAGCGCGCCGGGCGCCTCTATAATATCGTGCTCGATATCGAACACGAGAACGCGCGCGCCCTCAACGCGCTGGAGACCATCGCTCGCCAGCAGGATGACCCGGTCGCCCTCGAGGCGGTCTTGCACCGCAAAGTCGAGTCGCTCTTCGACCCCGACGCGCGCAAAAAAGCCCTGCTGGAGCTCGGCGAAGTCCGCATGCGCCTGGAGATGTTTGACCAGGCCATCGACTGCTATAACGAAGCGCTCACCCTCGACGAGGCCGACCTCGAAGTGCTGCACCAACTGGTGGCGCTCTACGAGATTACCGAGCAATATAACGACCTGGTCGGCACCCTTGAGCGCCTGGCTGGCTATATCAAGGACACCGACGAGAAGCGCCTGCTCTATGTACGCATCGGTCAATATACCCGTCACTTCATCGACGCGCCCGACCGCTCCATCGACGCCTATCGCAACGCCGACGCCATCGATCCGGGCCGCCCGGAGGTGTTGTCTGCGCTCGAAGGTCTCTACGAGAAGACCGAGCAATGGCCGCAACTCCTGGACACCGTTGAGCGCCAATTGCAGGCACTGGACGCCAGCGAATCCGACGACGATGAGGCCCGCGGACAGTCCAGCGAGCACCTGCGCCTGTACGTGCAGCGCGCCCGTGTGAGCTATGCGCACTTCAACCAGACCCAGGAGGCCATCGAGGATTATCAGCGCGCCTTCGCCATCCAAAAGGACAGCCCGCTGGTGGTCGAAGCCCTCGACGAGCTCTACCGAAGCGAGGGTCGCTGGCAAGACCTGATGGACCTGTATACCGAGCAACTTCAGGTCGTGACCGACCAGAACCGCCTGCTCGAATTGCATATCGAGATGGCCGATATCTACCGCGCCCACCTCGACGACGAGGCCCGCGCGCTCGAGCTGCTCGATATGGTGCTCGAGATTCACCCGGCCAACGCCCGCGCCCTCCATGTGCTCCAGAGCCTGCACGAACAGCGCGGCGATTGGAGCAAGGTCGCCGAGGTGCTCTCGCGCAAATCGGCCCACGCCACCGAGGACGACAAGCTCGCCCTGACCCTGGAGCGCGCCGCGCTCTTTGAGCATAAACTCTCCGATATCGACGCCGCGGCGCAGGCCTACGTCGAGGTCCTGGAGGTCGCCCCCGCGCACCCCGAGGCGCTGGCGAAGCTCAAAGAGCTCTACGAGGCAAACCGCGACTACGGCCAACTTTACGCCATCCTCGAGCACGAATCCCTGCTCGTCGAAGGTGAGCCGGCCCGCATCGCCCTGCTGCTCGAGATGGCCGAGCTCGCCGGCAGCCGCCTGGACTCCCCGAGCCTTCGCGTTGAGGCGCTCGAGAAGGCCTACGCCGCCCAGCCCGATAACCTCGACATCGTCGAGCCGCTGCTCGACGCCTATATCAGCGGCGAGGACTTCGCGCGCGCCGAGCCGCTGCTCAACGAGATTATCGAGACGCTCAACCGCGACCGACGCATGGCCGAGGTCGTTCGTTTCGAGCACCTCAAGGGCAAACTCGCCGAGCAAAAAGGCGACCTCGACGCCGCCAAGGCAGCCTATGAGGCCGCCCATAAGGTCGACGCCACCTACGTGCCCAACCTGCTCAGCCTCGGAAAAATCCTGGTCACCACCGAGGATTGGGACGCCGCGCTCAAGATCTTCCAGACGCTTTTGCTCCACCAGATGAGCATCAAAGACAGCGCCCAGAAGGTCGACCTCTACTATTATCTTGGCCGCGTGCGCCTGCAAAAAGGCGACGCCCGCCGCGCCAAAGATATGTTCAACCGTGCCCTGGGCATCGACCCCGAACACACGCCTAGCAAGGACGCCCTGGCCTCCCTCTAAGAGGCAAACCAGTGCCTCCCCTCCCGGTCCCGGAGCGAATCTTTACTGGATTCGCTCCGGGATTCTCGCTAGGGTGCGCCCGGAAATGCTATTCGCAAAACGGCGTCGCAGCTCCGATTTCGACGTCTTAATCCCATCACACCCCGAGGGTTTTTAATGATGACGCATTTATGGACACGACACTCAAAACGACTGATTACCCTGCTGGCAGCAATCGCGCTCATGGGCATGAGCGCCTGTGGCGACGACGCCGACAAAAATACCGACGAGAATAACGACGCAGACAAATGCGCCGACGTCACTTGCGCGCAGCCCGAGGCGACCTGCGACGGCAACACGGCCGTCACCTATACCGACGTCGGCATCTGCAACGACGAAGACGGCACCTGCGACTATTCGGCGGTCGAAGAACGCACCAATTGCGAAGATAGCGCCCAAGAATGCCGCGACGGCGCGTGTGTCTCGGTGACGGATGTCTGCGAAAATATCGCCTGTGAGGCGCCCGCAGACTCCTGTGAGGGCAACACCGCCATCACCTATACCGGCGCGGGCACCTGCGACCCGATCGACCAGAGCTGCGACTTCACGGGCGTCAAGGTGGTGACCAATTGCGAAGATTCCGGCCAGGAATGCCAGCAAGGCGCGTGCGTCTCGGTGGAGCCGCCCGAGTCCTGCGACGACGTGACCTGCGCCCCCCCGGAAGACACCTGCGACGGCAACACCGTGGTCTCCTACTCGGGTGACGGCGTCTGCGACGACAGCGACTTCACCTGCGACTACTCGGGCGTCGAAACCCGCACGGATTGTGAAGCCGGCGAAATCTGCGACGCCGGCGCGTGCGTGGCCGAAAGCGGCGACCACAGCGTCAACGCCGGCGACCTGCTCATCACCGAATTCCTCGCCGACCCGACCGCCGTCGACGATGACTTCGGGGAGTATTTTGAGGTTTATAATACCACCAACCGCACCCTGCACCTCAACGGCCTGACCATCGCCGACAACGACGGCGACGCCTTCGTCGTCAGCCATCCCGACGGCGATCCTATCGCGGTCGCCCCCCAGAGCTATTTCGTCTTCGGCGCAAGCGCGGACACCGCGCTCAACGGCGGCATCGCGGTTGACTATGCGTTCGTGCAGGGCACCGACATGACGCTGGCCAATAGCGGCGACGAGATCGTGATCTTCCGCGACAAGGACAGCGCCGACGAGGTCGAGATCGCGCGGGTCGAGTACGGCTCGGGCACCGACTTCCCGTCGAAATCCGCCGGTGTGTCCTCGCAGCTCGGCTCGGAGCACGGCTTCGACGCCATCGACAATAACGACGGCAGCCTCTGGTGCCACTCGCGCGAGAAGATCAGCGCGACCAACGACGACCTGGGAAGCCCCGGCGCGGCCAACGGCGAGTGCGCCATCCCCACCGCCACGGTGACCATCCAGGACCTGCAGGACGACTCCAGCACCGATCATCCGGCCCCGGGCACCCCCGTGCGCGTCGAGAACGCCACGATCACCTTCGTGAGCGCCAACGACGCCTGGGCCCAGGACCCCGCCGGCGGCCAATATTCCGGCGTCTACCTGAAAGTCAGCGGCGTGGACGTCAGCGGCGTGAGCGTGGGCGACGTGGTGAATATCGAGGGCACCTACACCGAAACCTACGGCGTCACGACCATCGACAACCCGACGATCACGGTCAACTCCAGCGGCGCCGCGCTGTCGCCGGAAGTTGTCTCCTCGAGCGTCTTCGCCGACTCCGCGACCGCAGAACCATGGGAAGGCGTGCTCGTCAAGATCGCCAAGCCCGGCGTCACCCACGCCAACCCGGACGGCCCGGACAACGACTACGGCGAGTTCCGCGTCGACGCCACCCTGCGGGTCGACGACCAGCTCTTCGATTATGCCACCGGCGTCAGCAAGCCGACCGTCTGCGACACCTTCGGCGAGCTGGCCGGCGTGCTGCACTTCTCGCATGGCAACTATAAACTGTTGCCCCGCGACGCCGCCGACTTCCCCGCGCCCGGCGCGCTCGACCTGTCGACCGACAACGCGGTCGAGGTGTCTGCGGTGGGAATTTCCCCGGCTGCTATCTGCGTCAGCACGGGCAGCGCGGTGACGTGGACCGTCTCCTCGGGCGGCGCCATCGAGCTGACGGAGGTTGATCCGAGCAGCGGAGCCAAGCTCACCTCGCCGGGCTTCTCGGGCATAGCGGGAAGCTTCGGCGGCTTCCGCTACACCTTTAATGACGCGGGCATCACCCATTATATGGGGGAAACCGGCACCGGCAGCTCGATCGGCCAGGGACGCGTCATCGTCGCCGAGCCCTGATCTAGCCCCCGCCTAATACCGCACTTGAAGCCCCCGCCCCGCCCCGGAGCGGGGGCTTTTTTGGGCCGATCTTGGAGGTCACCCGCGATTTGATTTAAGCGCTTAACTTCCGCATGCTCTCAACCACCGTGTTTTTTCAGCAAAATTTTGTGGCAATTCGACCCTTCACGAGGAACCAACAATGCCAGCAAATTTCGCACGAAGAGTACCGAGGACTTTCCTGCTGCTGCTCATCACCCTCGCCGTCACGGGGTTCAGCGCCTGCGGCGACGATACCAGCGATAACCCCTCTCCTCCCAAGGAGTCCGTCGACCTCTGCGAAAAGGAGGAGTGCGAGCAGCCCGAGCAGCATTGTGACGGCGACTTCGCGGTGACCTATTCGGGCAACGGCGTCTGCGACCCGCGCACGGGAAGTTGCGATTTCACGGCGGTCAGCAGCCGGAATTATTGCACACACGGATGTCTGAGCGGATTCTGCCAACCCGAAGAGCACCCTCAGTGCTTTAACGTCCAATGCCCCCGGCCCGCCGACACCTGCGAGGGCGATATCGCCCTCAGTTATTCGGGCGACGGCAGCTGCGTCGAGCTCGACGGGAGCTGCGATTTTTCGGCGGTCGAGGCGCGCACCGATTGCGCTGCAAGCGGCCAGACCTGCGATGGCGGACGATGCGTGGCGGCCGGCCCGGGGGACTGAGCGCAAGCGACTCCCTGCGCCGCGCGCTCTGGACGCGCCCAGCCCGATTCCCGCGATCCAACTGGATTTAGCGCCCAATGCCCACTATGGTCACCGCGAGTATGGGCTGTTGCACAAGCGCCCCCCAATATTTCGCATTATTGTTCAACTGGAGAGATACCTGATGGCGACGCAATTTGGATTGAGAACTTCGAAAAAATTAATGCCTATTTTGGCGGCGTTCGCGTTCTTCGGGCTCAGCGCCTGCGGCGATAGCTCGGCCAAAAACGAGTGCGCCGGCGTCACCTGCGAGACCCCCGCGCCCTATTGCGACGGCGAGACTGCGGTCAGCTACGCCAGCGGCGGCACCTGCATCGAGTCGACCGGCGTCTGCGACATCGCAGGCGTCGAGCGCCGCCTCGACTGCACCGCCCGCGGCGAGACCTGCATCGAAGGCTTCTGCAAACCAGCGCCGCTGTGCGACGCCGACAGCTGCGCCCAGCCCGAGCCGACCTGTGTCGGCGCGACCAACCTCATCACCTATAGCGGCGCGGGCGTGTGCGACGACGCCGACGGCTCCTGTGATTTCGCGGCCGTCTCGACCACGATCGACTGCGCCGACGACGGCATGGTCTGCAACAACGGCGCCTGCGAAACCGTCGAACTCTGCGGCGACGGCGCCTGCGCCCAGCCAGAAGACACCTGCGAGGGCACCAACCTCATCACCTATAGCGGCGCCGGCATCTGCGACGAGAGCGACGGCTCCTGCGACTACGCGGCCGTCTCCACCACGGTTGATTGCGCCGACGATGGCAAGGTCTGCCAATTGGGCGAATGCGTCGATGAGGCCGTCGACCTGTGCGACGGCGTGACCTGTGACGCGGCCCCCGCGGCCTCCTGCGACGGCGACACCGCCGTGACCTATAGCGATGATACCGGCGTCTGCCTGCAGACCGACGGCTCCTGCGACTACTCGGCCAAAAAGGTCGAGACCGATTGCAGCGCCGACGGTAAAATCTGCGACGCCGGCGCATGTGTTGACCCCGCGGCGCTGTGTGATGGCGTGACCTGCGACCAGCCGCCTGCCGCGACCTGCGACGGCGACTTCGCCGTCACCTACACCGCCAATGACGGCGTCTGTGTCGTGGCCGACGGCTCCTGCGACTACTCCGCCGAAGAGGTCCGCACCGACTGCAGCGCCGACGGCAAAAGCTGCTCAGCCGGAGCCTGCGTCCTCACCGCTGACCATAGCGTCAACGCCGGCGACCTCATCATCACCGAGATCATGGCCGACCCGGCCGCGGTCACCGACGCCAACGGCGAGTATTTCGAGGTCTATAATACGACCAGTCGCACGCTGCATATCAATGGCCTGGTCGTCACCGACAAGGGCAGCGGCTCCTTCACCGTTAGCGTGACCCCCGAGGCCCCGGTCGAAGTCGCCCCGGGCGAGTATTTCGTCTTCGGCAAGAACGACGACCTGGCGACCAACGGCGGCGTCAACGTGGACTATCAATGGGGCTCGTTCACCCTCACCAACAGCGCCGATAAGGTCATCTTGACCATGCCCGGCGCCGGCACCAACCCCGACGTCGAGATCGACCGCGTCGAGTACGGCAGCGGCACGGGCTACCCCGCCGTCACGGCCGGCGCGGCGATGCAATTCGGCAGCGGGAACGACTTCGCTGACCACGGTGACGCCACGCTCTGGTGCAACTCGACCGAGCCGATCAACCCGACCGACACCACCCCGGACTTCGGCACCCCGGGCGCCGCCAATACGCCCTGCAACTAAGGCGTCACGGTTGAACCGTCGATGATTCAAAGAAGCCCCCGCACCACTCGATGGTGCGGGGGCTTCTGCGTGCGCATTCCCTCAATCGCGGGCGCTTATGCCGGCGAAATCGGCCCGAAGGTCTCGATCACATCGAAGCCATGCTCGACCTCAATCGGAGCGTTGCCGGGGCGCTTGGCCACCGCGACCTTCAGGCCCGCGCGATCGGCGGCCTTCGCCTCGTCGATATTGTCGGTGACAAAGAGCATCGCCGCCGGCTCAACGCCGACCTCTTCGCATATCTTCGTATAGCTGTCGGCTTCTTTTTTGGGGCCGGTCTTGGTGTCGAAATAGCCCGACAAATACCCGCCAAGGTCGCCGTGCTCGCTATATTTAAAGAGCAGGATCTGGGCTGGAACGCTGCCAGACGAATAGATATACACCGGCGTCCCCTGCGCCTGCCAGGCGGACAGCGCCTCGACGACGTCGGCGTACACCGGCGCATTCAACTCCCCATCCTCGTAGCCGGCGCGCCACATCCGCCCCTGCAGGGCCTTGAGCGGCGAGTTTTTCTGGTCCTTGCTCATCTGCCATTTCAAATGCTCCATGACCGCGGCGCGCAGCGCCTCTCCCGACGCCGCCGCATCCACCTCGGGCGCGCCCTCGCCGGCCGCCCCGGCGTTTATCTCGGCGATATTCGCCAGGATCTGCTGCTTCAACTCCTGAAAACCCGGCGCATCCCAATGCGCCTCCAGATACCCCTGCATCGCGCGGCGCGCGTAGGGAAAAAGAACGTCGTAGACAAACGTCACCGGCGTCGTCGTCCCCTCGATATCGAGAAGAACGCCCTTATAAGGAAATGATTCGCTCAAAAAAACCTCCAGTGGGACTATAGAAAGATACAAATACTGAAATTTAAGGAATCTCGGGGGGACTCCCGCCTGTTAACATACTAGGGGCGCGTGAAAGCGTCTTCACCGAACTCATCTCGGGGCGAGATATTCGAATCCATGGCATCGGCTCCAATTTCGACCGCCCCGGCGTCGGCGGCGACGTCACCGAGGCGCGGCGCCGATTGAAGTTCTTGGCGGCATCGAGCGTCCAATCGTTGGGCCTGGGCAGATGCGGCGACCGCCGGGTGCTCGGCGACCAGTCGCCCCCAGAGCATCTCAAAGGCCCCCGGGTCGCGGCGATCGCAGGCCGCCTGAGTTTGCTCAAGCAGCAGGCGCGCGTCATCGCCGACCGCGCGACTTCCCCCATAGGGATAGCACCCGGCGCCCCAGGCAACGCCCAGGAAACCCAATATGCAAAAACACGATAAAAAACGGGACATTACCACCAATCTCAGCCAAAATGAGCACGCAGGGTGCTAGATAGACCCTTGAAGCGTCCCCCGATAAGCATACGTTTTAACAGCAGTCTCGGGAGCATCACAAGCAGGCACAAAGTCGAAAAGATTTAGCGCCGACGATGCCACTGCACACGAAAAAGAGGCCCAATCATGACACAATTACTTGGATATATTTGTAGCAATAGCAGCCTCACCGCGCACGCGGTCAACACGGTGCGCCGCGAAGCCTGGCCCGAACAAGCGACCCCCTGGGCGGCCACCGGTTTTGGCTGGATCCAGGAGAGCCGCACCCTGCTGCGCAAGCACCCGCACCACGGCGCCCCGGTCGATATGCTCGGGCTGATGGCCGACGTGTCCGCCCGCTCACTGGTCGGGCATATGAGCCAGAACACCAACGGCGGCGTCGACTCCCTGGACCTGCAACCCTTCCGCTTTCGAAAATGGGTGTACGCCCAGACCGGAAAGATCCCCCAATTTGAAAGCTATCGCAGCGATATGCTGGCTGAAACGCCCGATTACCTGCGCCGCGGCGTGCGCGGCAATACGGCGGCGGAGCTGCTCTTTTTGAGGTTCTACCATCATATGTGCGAAAACGGGGCGCTGGCCCGGGGCGGCGTTCACGGCGAATTAATCGCGAGCGCCCTGGCCGAGACGCTGAGCGAAGCCCAGCGCTACCGTGCATCGCAGGACGAAGAGTCACTCGGCCTCAATATCGTCGCCGCGACCGAGCGATTTCTGATCGCGGCGCGCACCGGCCCCGCCATGCATATGCGACTCTTTAAGGGGATGAAGCACCCGGCCGAAGAGCCTCTATTTGCCGGGCACCGCCCCAAAACCGTCGAGCATCCGAAGTTTCGGGCGGCGTTTTTGGCCAGCGGCCTTCAGCCGACCCAGGGCGACTGGCGAGAACTCGCGCCGCAGACGATCACCTGGGTCGACCCGACCTGGCAGACCCAGGTGCTGCCATTCTAATCGGGCCTTCGCCCCTTAGAAGGACCCGCGAAACACCAACCCGCCGCCGTTGCTGCCCACCGCGGGCGACACCGAGACCGACGGCCCCGCCGGGGCCGCGTCGGTCTCGGGCGCGTCGGGGTCCAAATTCTCCTCGAGCTCCGAAGACCCGGCGAGCAACTCCCAGCTCAGCAGCGTCACACCACCGGTCAACAGCGCGGTACCCAACACGCCCATGACCATCCCACCGCCGGCGGTCGCGTAGACATCCGGGCACGTCGCCGCCGGAACGCCCGCGTCACAGGCAACTTCGCCGTCGATCGCGGTCAGATAAATCCCCGTCCCCAACGCAACCACGCCCACGCCAACGCCCACCAGCCCCAGCGTGAAACGCGTGTCGGCGCCGAGTCGGTCGATCGGCCCCACCGTCGGCGGAACCTCCACCACGGCCGGGTTCGTGCTCGTCAAATGATAGCGAAAGAGCACCGGACCGGTCGTATCCTCGTTCATCAGGATGCGCTCCTGAATATCGCGGTACCCATCCATGCGAATCTGCAGCTCGTGCTCTCCGGTGTCCACCGCGAGCACCACATATCCCTGACCGACCAGCTCGCCGTCAAAATAAATGTCGGCTTGCTCCGGGAGCACATTGACCTGCATGAGCACCTGGCCCGGCTCCAACTCGAAGGGCTCCTCGCCGCCGGCGGGCGGTCCGTTCTCGAGCATCTCCTTCAGGCTCGCCGAGAACGCCTGGGCCAACTCGCGATCCCCGCATAACTCACAGGTATCCTGGGTCGAGTGGATCTTTCGCCCAGCCTTGAGATCCCAGGTGGTGAAGGTCCACGCATAGATCTCATTCTCACCGTCGATCTCGACGCTCAGCCCCAGCGGTGCCCCGACTTTGGGCCCGATCTTCTGAAGACAATCCGCCGTGAAACAATCCTGCGTCACCGGATCAATCGCCCGGCTCACATCCTTAAAATCAACGAGCGTCAACGGAATCTCGCCAAAGACCTCCTTGATCCCATCGCGCAGCCGGGTGTCCAAATTCGCCTTCATCCCGTGCGAGTCGAACTTCAGGCCGGCCATCGTCGTGGCCTTCGCCTCCGACTGGGCCCAGGTCGTGCCCGGCGAAACGACGAGCAGCGCGACGGCGAGAAATACGAGCGTACAAATTCGATTCATTCTTATAATCCGTGCCATTTTTAATGCCTCAATACTTATAGCAAAAGCCAGTCGCAGGAGAGTGTAGCGCGCTGGGAGCCGTTCGCCAAATTAATGCGCCGCGGCCAGCGCCTTCAGAGGTGCCCTGTCTTAGAGTCAATCGGCGCCGCTTTATTCATCTATTTTCCCCAATACCTCTCGAGCCAAGCGCGCCAAATAAAAAGAGCGCGGATCCAAGATCCGCGCTCTCCCTCAAACCCATCGCCGCCAAATAGATGCGCGCCAATCGGAGCCCGATATATCGAAATTTATCCCAGCAGTAGATTCTCGAGGCGGTCGATGATGGAGCACATCTCCGGGTCCTTCGCCTCGATAAGCTCGTCGATCTTCTTAAAGGCCGCCAGCACGGTCGTGTGGTCCTTGCCGCCGAACTCGTCGCCCAGGCGCGGGTAGGAGTCGTCGGTGTGCTTGCGCGCCAGGTACATGGCGTATTGGCGCGGCTTGCTGATGGCGCGGGTGCGGCGTTTTCCGCGGATATCCACGGGCGAAATGCCGTACTCGCGCGCCACGACCTCGATGATGCGCGGGGTATTGACCTGATTTCGCTGGTCAATATCCATGCGGTCGAGCATCTGGCGGGCCAACTCCATCGACATCGGCTGGCCCAACAAGCTGGCCTGGGCGCCCAGGCGAATCAGCGTGCCCTCAAGCTCACGCACGTTGCTGCGAATCGAGCTCGCCAGCAAAATCGCCATCTCCTTGCTCAGCTCGATCCCGTCGGCTTCGGCCTTCTTCTCCAGAATCGCGATGCGCGTCTCCATCTCCGGCGGCTGGATATCGGCGCAAAGCCCCCAGCTAAACCGGCTGCGCAGCCGCTCTTCAATCCCGGGCAAATCCCGCGGCAACTTGTCCGACGTCACCACGATCTGCTTGCCGCTGTGATAAAGGGCGTTGAAGGTGTGGAAGAACTCTTCCTGGGTCGAGTCCTTGCCGGCGATAAATTGGATATCGTCGATCAGCAGCACGTCGCAATTATTTCGAAATTGCGTGCGAAACGCGTTCATCTTCTTCTGGCGAAGCGACGTGATGAGCTCATTCATGAACTCCTCGGCCGACATCGTCACCACGCGCGCCTGGGGGTTGGCCTTCATCGCCTCAATGCCCACCGCGTGCAAAAGGTGGGTCTTCCCGAGCCCGACGCCGCCGAAGATGAACAACGGGTTATAGGATTTACCCGGGTTCTCGGCCACCGCCGAGCAGGCCGCGTGCACGAATTGGTTCGACCCGCCGACGACGAATTCCTCAAAGTCGTGGCGCGGATTGAGACCGGCTTCGACCAGACGCTCCTCGAACGCCTTGGGCGCCGGCTGGGTCGCGTCGAAGTCGGCCAGATCCCCGAAGGCCTCCGGCGCAGCCGGCGCATCCCAGCTCATCGCCGGCATCTGCACCCGCCCCATCTCCTCGGGCATCCGCGCCATGCGCGCCGCCACCGGCTCGTCCTCCACGTCGATCTGAAACGCCCCGCCCACATCGTCGTGCTGCGCCTTGCTCGCGTAGGTCGACTCCGCGTCCAGCGTGATCTCCACGCTGGCGCCAGTCACCGTCACGAGCGAATCTTCGATCAGGTCCAGGTAGTTTTCTTCTACCCAGGCCTTCTGAAATTCATCGCGCACTTCCAAAAAGAATTGTCGCCCTTCACGGCGGCGACACTTAATATTTTGGAACCAGGATTCATAGTTATGCGAACTCGTTTTTTCTTTAAGATCGCATAACGCAGCTTGCCAGATTTCCGACATAGATGAGGGCCAGTAAGAG